>DASVEC010000341.1:0-9336 GCA_036380755.1 Iamia sp.
ACTCCCACTTCACGTCGACGGCGACGTGGATGGCCGGCACCACCGGTTCGTCCCGCGCCACCGGCTGGCTGGGCCGCTGGCTCGACGGCGTGCCCGAGTCGGCCGGCGGCCTGCGGGCCGTGCAGATCGGCCCGTCGGTCCCGCTCCACGTCCGGGGCGCCAGCGCGGTGGTCACGGCCATGGACCGGGGCGGCAACATCTACGGCGCCGACCAGCGCGAGCCGTGGCAGAAGCCCGTCTACGACGCCATCAAGGCCATGGGCGACGGCACGACCGGCAAGGGCCGGCTGGCCGACCTGGTGGCCGACACCGGGGCCGACGCCATGAGCCTCGCCACCCGGCTCGCCCCGGTGTACTCGCCGGCGCTGCCGTCGGGCTCGCTGGTGCCGGACCTGACGCTCGCCGCCCGGCTCATCAACGCCGACCTCGGCCTCCGGGTGCTCACCGCGTCGCACGGCTCCTACGACCTCCACGACGGGCTGGGCTGGGCCTACCCGAACCTCCTCACCACCCTCGACGACGCCATCGAGGCCTTCTTCGCCGCCCTGAACCCCTCGCTCCGGGATCAGGTCACCCTCATGACCTTCTCCGAGTTCGGGCGCACGGTGCGGGCCAACGGCTCGGGCGGCACCGACCACGGCACGTCGGCGCCGCAGCTGGTCATCGGCGACAACGTCAAGGGCGGCCTCTACGGGGCCCAGCCCCTGCTGTCCGATCTCACGAGCAGCGGCGACCTCGAGGTCCACGTCGACCTGCGGTCGTACTACGCCTCGGTGATCGACGGCTGGCTGGCCGGCGGTAGCAGCACGATCCTGGGCGGGACCTACGAGGACCTGAAGCTGTTCCGGACCACGCCGGGCGGCCCGTCGACTCCGCCGCCCACCACTCCCAACCCGTGGCGACCGTTCCCCGACGCCCCGACCCTGGTGCGCCAGCAGTACATCGACCTGCTGGGCCGGGTCGGCGAGACCGACGGGGTGGCGTTCTGGGCCGGGCAGCTGACCTCCGGCGCCAAGTCGATCAGCTGGCTGGTCCACTCGTTCCTCGGCTCGGCCGAGTTCGGCGTGGCCGTGAGCCCCGCGGCCCGGCTGGCGCTGGCCGCCTTCGGCGTCCCGCCGGCGTTCGACGACCTCATGGGCTGGGCGGCGCGGGTGCGGGCCCGGGAGGCGCTGGCCTCGGTCGCGGCGGACGTCTGCGCCCAGCCCGCCTTCGCCACCCGCTACGGCTCGCTGACCGATGCCGCCTTCGTCGACAAGGCCCACCGGGACGCCACCGGTACGGCGCCCTCGTCGTCGTTCCGGTCGCAGTGGGTGGGCGAGCCCCGGTCCGACGTGATGGCCGCCATCGTCTCGCTGCCCGCGGCCGTCTCCTACATGCGGCCCCCGGTCGACGTGACCATGACCTACGCCGGCCTGCTGCGCCGGGCCCCCGAGGCCAGCGGTCTCACCTACTGGGTCGCCGAGATCCGCCGGGGCGTGTCGATCCAGCGCCTCGTCGCCCAGTTCTTCGCCAGCGCCGAGTACCGCGCCCGCTTCGAGTAGCCCCGCCCCCTCCGGAACTCGGTGGGGTAAGCGCCCGGTTTCGGGCGTTTACCCCACCGAGTTCGCAGGGGTGGGGTCAGTCGTCGGGGTGGGCGGTGCCGCCGAGGAGGCGGCTGAACCAGAAGCCGGAGTCCTTGACGGTGCGGCGCTGGGTCTCGTAGTCGACGTGGACCAGGCCGAAGCGGGGGCGGAGGCCGGCGGCCCACTCGAAGTTGTCGCAGTAGGACCAGCAGAAGTAGCCGTTGACCGGCACGCCGTCGCGCCGGGCCCGGGCCACCTGGGCCAGGTGGTCCCGGTAGTAGGCGGTGCGGCGGACGTCGTGGACCCGCCCGTCGACGAGGTGGTCGGGGTAGGCCGCGCCGTTCTCGGTGACGAACAGCTCGGGCACCTTGCCGTAGGCGTGGGCGGTCCGGAGCACGTCGTACAGGCCGGTGGCGTCGACCTCCCATCCCATGGCGGTGATGTCGAAGCGCTTGTGGTCCTTGCGGAACAGCGGCACGAACCGGAGACCCGGCACCGGCACCGCCGCCACCGCGAAGCGCTGGTAGTACTGCACGCCGAGGAAGTCCCAGTCGACGACGAGGGCCTCCATGTCGCCGTCCTGCACGAAGCGCTCGACCCCCTTGACCAGCGGGGAGCCGTCGGTCGGGTAGCCGAGGCCGAGGTTGGGCTCGACGTAGAGCCGGTTCATGACGGCGTCGAAGGCCCGCGCCGCTCGCCGGTGGCGCCAGCCGTCACCGGCGACCTCGGGCGGGGTGAAGATGTGGGTGGTCCCGACCGACGCCCCGGGCACCGCGGCCCGGATCTCGGCCGCCCCCCGCGCCTGGGCCAGTCCGACGTGGTGCACGGCGGCCTGGAAGCGGCGCAGGCTGCGCACGTTCGGGGCGTGCCCGCCGACCAGGTAGCCGAAGGGCAGGAAGGTCCCGGGCTCGTTGAACACCATCCACCGGCTCACCCGGTCGCCCAGGCGGTCGGCCACCGCCGCGGCCAGCTCGCCGAACCACTCGACGGAGTCACGGTTCGACCAGCCGCCGCGCTGGTGGAGCACCTCGGGGAGGTCCCAGTGGTAGAGGGTCACCCAGGGCTCGATGCCCCGCTCGAGACAGGCGTCGACGACCCGGGAGTAGAAGTCGAGCCCCTTCTGGCTCACCCGGCCCACCCCGTCCGGCAGCACCCGCGGCCACGAGATCGAGAACCGCTGGGCGTCGAAGCCCATGGCCTTCACCAGCGTGAGGTCCTCCGGGTAGCGGTGGTAGAAGTCGGTGGCGACGTCGCCGTTGGTCTTGTCGAAGACCCGGCCGCCGCCGTGGGTGAAGGTGTCCCAGATCGACGGGCCCTTGTCGTCGGCGTCCCAGGCGCCCTCCACCTGGTAGGCGGCGTGCGCCACCCCCCACGTGAAGTCGTCGCTCCCGAAGTCGTCGCGTGTCAGCTCGCTCATCGGTGCGCCTCCCGAACGTGGGTCCGATCTGGCCGAGTCGCCATCGCCGGGCACCGACGAGCGGCAACGGTTCCGCTCGCTGCGCTCGCTCCGCCGCCGCGGAGCCCCCTGTGCTGTCTGGTTCGCTCGCTTCGCTCGCTCACGAGCCGAACCTTCGCAGGCCGCCGGGGCCGACGGCCAGACTGGCCTCGTGCCCGCCGATCTCGTCTGGTACGTGGCCTACGGGTCGAACATGGCCGCCGACCGGCTGCGGGCGTACCTGGAGGGCGCCGACGACGCCGGTGAGCTCGGCGCCCGCTTCGGCGTCCACCGGGGCTGCACCGACGCCACCCCGCCCCGCGCCGACCGCGCCCTGACCCTCGACCGGGCGGTGACGTACCGGGGCCGGTCGCAGCGGTGGAGCGGCGGTGTGGCCTTCCTCGACCTGCACCCGACCCCGGGCACGGCCACCCCTGCCCGGGCCTGGCTCCTCGGTGTCGACCAGGTGGCCGAGCTGGCCGCCCAGGAGGGCCGTCTCGCCGTCGCCCCCGCCGCCGAGGCCCTGGCCGCCATCCCGCCCGACGGCACCCTCGGTCTCGGGGGCGGCTGGTACGACACGATCCTCCGCCTCCCCGACGTCGACGGACGCCCCGCCCTCGCCATCACCACGGCCCAGGACCTCCCCGAGGCGGCCCCCACCCCCGCCTACCTCGCCACCATCGCCGCCGGGCGGGACGAGATCAGAGCGATGCCGCAGCCTCGAAGGCGTCCCGGGAGCGGACCGAGTCGACCAGGGTGAGGCGGGAGCCACCGGCCTTCAGCCAGGCCACGGCGTCGGCCCGGACGGCCGCCGGAGGGGCCGTTCCGGTGAGGGCGTACCACGTGACGGCCACGTCCGTGGCCGGTGCGAGCAGCGCCCGGCCCTCGGGTGACTGGGTGAACCCGGCGACGACCGAGCCCCGACTGCGACCGCTCTGGAGCCGGGCGACCCAGAAGGCCTGGCCGGCGGCGTCGGGGGCCCGGCCGAAGATGTTGCGGTAGAGCCGGTCGACGAAGGCGGCGTCGCCGAGGGGTCCGTAGACGGCGCGGAACTCCGGGGACCGGACGAAGTGCTCGGCCATGGCGCCGAGCGAGGTCCCCGTCGCCCCCCGGTCGATCCAGTAGCCGAGGCCGGGCCCATCGGGCGCCCGGCCGAGGGTGGCGGCGTAGAGCCGGGCCACCGCGGCGGCGCTCCCCGACCAGCGCGGGAGCGCCAGGAGCTCGACGGCGAGCGCGGCGGGCGGCGTCCCTTGGTCGATGGCACTCGTCCACTCGGCCCGCTCGGCATCGGTCGGGGGCCGGCCGGCCAGATCGGCGTACAGGGCAGCGACGAGGGCCCCGGCCGAGGCGAAGGGCCAGACCACCGACGGTCGGGGCACGATGCCCGGCGCCCGCATGGTGGGCTGGCCCAGCACGACGGTCGACCGGGCCACGACGCGCACCGAGCTGGCCACCCCGTTCGGCAGCCCGTCGAGGACGGCGCCGTCGGTGTCGACGAGGGCGGTCGTGGCGTCGGCGCCGTCCTCGGGCCAGGCCTGCGCCTCCATCCGCCAGGTGTGGAACGGCCCCGCGCGCTCGCCATCGGGCCGGGGCGCCGGGTCCTCGTAGGCGAGCCCGATGCCGCCCGGCGCCATCGTCGCCTCGTAGGCCGCGGGCGGGCCGAGGACGAGACCGTCGGCGTCGACGACGACGATCTGCGAGCGGTCCCGGACGGTCGACCCGTTCGCCGTGCCCTCGACCCGGATCGTCTCGGACCGGCGCGGCCCGGTGAGGGTCACGGGGCACCACCACGACAGGGCGGCGCCGGCGGCGAGCGAGCCGACGGTGCGGCCACACCCGGGCGCGCTCGACGTCACGCTCACCCCGCCGAGCGCGGCGCCGCCGCGGTTGCGGACCGTCACCCGGACCTCGAACGGCGTGCCGGCCGGAGCCGTCGCCCGCCCGGTCCAGACGTCGACGGCGAGCGGGCTCGACGTCGGCCCGGGCCCACCCGGCGTGCCGCCCGGCTCCGGTGACTGCGACCACTGGGCGCCGGCGCTGCGCCCGCTGCCGAGCGTCTCGGCCTCGATCGAGCGGCCGCTCGCACCCGGGCTCGGCCACGGCCCGTCGTGGGCCCAGGTCACGATGTCCCGGGCGGTGCCCTCGGCGTCGCGCACGGTCACGGTGCCCCCGCCATCGGGCAGCTCGCCGGCCAGCCGGCCCGCCACCGGGACGCCCTCGCCCCGGTCCGCCATGACGGCCGGATCGACGGGGACGACGATCTCGTCGCCGGGCGGGATCACCGAGCCCGGCGGCAAGGTGGCGACCGCGGCGCCCTCGAGCGACCAGCCGGACACGTCGGCGGCGGCGACCGTGGACGGGTTGGCCAGGGCCACGAAGTCTCCGGCCGGATCGCCCGTCGCCCTGATCTCGGCCACGACTGTGGTGGCGTCGCCCGGCCCGGCCTCGGGGAGGTCGCCGGCCGCGGCGTAGGCGAGGAGGAGGGCCCGCCGGAAGGCGACGTAGTCCTCGACGTCGGCCCGCCCGACCTCGGGTGCCGGCGTGGTGAGCGGCCAGGTCTCCCGATCGAGGGCGAGCTCGGGGGCCAGGTCGGCGAGGTTCTCGTCGAGCCGACCCAGGATCCCCTCCGCCGTCAGCTCGGTGTCGAGGAGGGTCCGCAACCGGCGCAGGTACATGGCCACGAAGCGCTCGTCGGCGAACAGGGGGCTCGTCGTCCCGAGGGCGAACGCCGGCACCAGGCTGCTCTGGCGGGTGCGGCCCCGCAGCCCGAGGACGAGGTCGAGGTCGTTGGGGATCGCCCGCCACCGACCGGTGTCGTCGTCGCGCAGCAAGGCCCAGTTGCCGGTGAGCGTGTCGTGGTTCTGGAGGATCGTCGACGTGGCCAGGACGTCGACCAGCTGGGGGAGATCCATGGCGTCGGCGATGGCCGCCGGGCGGGCGTCGCTGGGGACGCCGTCGAGGGCGGCGGCCAGCGCGGCCAGGTCGGTGTGGTCGCCGTCGTCGGGGTGCTCGAGCGAGAAGCGCTCCATCAGGAGCTCCGTGTCGCCCTCGTCGACGAGGTACGACCGAGTGCTCTCGCCCTCGTAGTGGGCCCCGACGTCGAACCCGGCCCGGTCCCGCCAGTCGCCGTCCATCTCCTCGATCAGCTGGTAGACGCCGTGGAAGGCCCCGTTGCGCTGGATGCGGGCCGTGGTGACCTGACGGGGCGGCACGCCGTGGCGCCCGTACATCTCGTTGCCGATCACGTTGACGCTGTAGGTCGGGTCCTCGAAGTCGGCGTCGAGCACGACCTCGTCGACCGGCTCGGCGAAGTACGGCGGCCCGAGGGGCAGCTGCTTGGGGAGCTTGGCCTTGAAGTTGGGCTTGGGCCCCTCCTGGGCGGTGCCGCCGCCCTGCGGCCGGACCTGGACCCCGTCCATCACGACGCCGTCGGCCACCAGCACCGCGGGCCGGTACTCCTTGCTGGCCGGGTTGGCCCGCAGCCAGGCGTAGTCGTCGGGGGCAATGAACCAGCCGAGCACCGGGACGGCGGAGGGCACCGGCGTCGGCGCCACCACGAAGCCGTCGTAGGTGCGACCGTTCTTGGTCTGCGGGCTGGCCACCGTGCCGCTGCGCACGCGGAACCGCACGAGTGTGTCGGCCGGTTGGGCCGGGACGTCGGCGGTGTAGGTGCCCCCGCCGCCGTCGGTCATGGCGATGCTCGTCATGGGGGCGAACCCGACGACGACCTCCAGCACCACGCCGGCGGGGTCCGGGGCGGTCACGGTGGCGGTGATCGTGGTCGGCTCGCCGGCGGCCACCTCGCCGACCGTCACCGTCCCGATCGACGGCGCCGCGGCGGCGGGCGACCCGGGCACCGCGATCAGCGCCGCGGCCGCGACGATCAGTGCCCCCAGCGCGCCCGTCACCCTCACGGCCGGCAGGTTACGTGACCGCGCTCGTGCCGACGGGGGTGGGCCGGGCCGGGACCTCCGGGTGGGTCACGACGCAGCGGGTGCCGCTGTAGATCGTCGGCATGCACCGGTTGCAGTGGATGCAGACGCCCTCGGTGCTCTCGCCGGCGAGGAGGCGCCGGGGCAGGTCGGGCTCGATGAGCAGCGCCCGGCCCATGGCCACCAGGTCGAAGCCCTCGGCCAGGCCGGCCTCGATCGTCTCGATGCGGTTGATGCCACCGAGCAGCGTCAGCGGCATCGCCAGCTCGGACCGGAACCGGCGGGCGAGCGGCAGCAGGTACGCCTCCTCGAAGGGATAGTGCGGGAACATCCGCCGGCTGACGAGGCGCAGCCCCACGCCGACGAGCTTGGGCTGGGCCGCCACCATCTCGTCGAGCGGGACGTCGCCGCGGAAGAGGAACATGGAGTCCCGCAGCGAGCTGCCCGCCGTGAGCTGGATGGCGTCGAGGTGGCCGTCGGCCTCCAACAGCCGGGCCACCACCAGGCTGTCCTCGATGGCCAGACCGTCGGCGGGGCCGTCGACCATGCCCAGCTTGGCGGTGACGGCGATGGCGTCGCCCACCTCGTCCCGCACGGCGGCGACCACCCGGCGGGGGAAGCGACTGCGGGCCTCGATCGGGCCGCCGTAGTCGTCCTGGCGCCGGTTCAGGTCGGGGCTGAGGAACGAGCTGAGCAGGTAGCCGTGGCCGAGGTGGATCTCGACGGCGTCGAACCCACCCTCCACCGCCACCCGGGCGGCGCGGCGGTACCAGCCCACCACCTCGTCGAGCTGCGGCCGGGTGGCGGCGCGGACCCGGGTCATGGCCGGACCGCTGAACCGGGCGCTAGGGGCGAGCGTCGGGCAGCCGTTCGAGCGCACGTTGGCCACCAGGCCGGCGTGACCGAGCTGGGCGCTGACGTGGGCGCCCTCGGCGTGGACGGCGTCGGTGAGCCGGCGCAGGTCGGGCACGAGGTCGTCGTCCATCACGAGGGTGTGGCGCTGGGTCCGGCCCCCGGGGGCGACGGCGCAGTAGGCGACGGTGGTCAGGGCGGCGCCACCCCGCGCCACCTCGCGGTGGAAGTCGATCAGCTCCTCGGTGACCCGGCCCTTGGGCATCACGCCCTCGAACGTCGCCGCCTTGGTGATCCGGTTCCGCAGCGTCAGCGGCCCCAACCGGAACGGCGTCGCGGCCTGCAGTCCGGTCACAGGCTCACACGCCGGCGGCCTGGTTCAGGCGGTTGAGCCGCTCGACCGACTCGAGGTACTCCTCGACGAGCCGCTGGATCACGGCGCTCGTCTTCTCGACCTTGTTGAGCTGGCCGACGACCTGGCCGACGGGGTTGAACATCACCGACAGGGCCTTGTCGGCGTAGCGGTGGCTGCGGGCCACGCAGTCGCCCGAGACCATGTACTGCAGCGGCATCGGCAGCGGGTCGGGGGCGTCGGGGGCCGACCAGGCCTCGGTCCACTCGGTCTTGATCATGCGGCAGGGCTTGCCCGTGAAGCTGCGGCTCCGGACGGTGTCGCGGGACGTGGCGTCGAGCAGCTGCTTCTGCTGGGCCGGCGGGAGGTCGGCCTCCTCGACGGTGAGCCACAGCGATCCGGCCCAGACGCCCTGGGCGCCCATCGCCAGGGCGGCGGCGATCTGCTGGCCGGTGCCGATGCCGCCGGCGGCGAGCAGCGGGGTCGGGGCGATGGCCTCGGCGATCTGGGGCCAGAGGACGACCGAGCCGACCTCGCCAGTGTGGCCGCCGCCCTCGCCGCCCTGGCCGATGACGATGTCGACGCCGGCCTCCTTGTGCTTGAGGGCCTGGTAGGGCGAGCCGCACAGGGCGGCGACCTTGCGGCCGGCGTCGTGGATCAGCTCGATGACCTCGACCGGCGGGGTGCCGAGGGCGTTGGCGATCAGCGCCACCTTGGGGTGGTTCAGCGCGCACTGGACCTGCGGCGTGGCGGTGGCCTCGGTCCAGCCGAGGAGCTGGAGGCTGTTGCTCTCGCCCTCGGGCAGCTCGGGCACGCCCCGGTCGGCGAGGAGCTTCTGGGCGAAGTCGAGGTGCTGCTGGGGGACCATGTCGCGGAGCGTCTGGGCCAGGTGCTCCGGGTCCATGTCGTCCATGCCCTCGTACTTGCCGGGGATGACGATGTCGACGCCGTAGGGCGCGTCACCCACGTGCTCGTCGATCCACTGGAGCTCGACCTCCAGCTGCTCGGGGGTGAAGCCGACGGCGCCCAGCACGCCGAAGCCACCGGCCTTGCTGACGGCGGCCACGACGTCGCGGCAGTGGGTGAAGGCGAAGATGGGGAACTCGATGCCGAGCTCGTCGCAGATGGGCGTGCGCATGGTCAGGTGCTCCTGTGGGGTGATCGGTCGGTGGCGGTCAGGACGGAGGCGAGGGCGGTGACGGC
>DASVEC010000342.1:0-5379 GCA_036380755.1 Iamia sp.
GGCGGCGACGCGGGGCGACGGGTCCTCGGCGCTGGCCGTGTCGACGACCAGGACCGAGAGCGGCTCGTAGGTCTGCGCCGCCAGCGACCGCAGGACGTCCTCGAACCAGGGGCCGGGATCGTGGGTGACGACGACGGCCACCACCGCGGGCGCCGTGGAGGCGTGGGGGTCGACGTCACTCACGGGCGCGCCAACCTACCGCCTGACCCTCGCCCGATCGGGTACCCCAGGGCGACGGTGAGACCCCTATCACACCTCTGAGTGCTTGCAACTGTTTAACACTCCGCGTACGGTGGGCAGCAGTCCGAACCACCCCCGAGGAGCAATCCCATGCCCGAGATCACCGCCGACGACGTCACCAAGATCGCCAAGGACGCCCTGTACGTGGGGGTCGGCGCCGGCGTCATCGCCTTCCAGAAGGCCCAGGTCCAGCGGGTCCAGGTCACCGAGGCCGTGACGGCTCAGGTCGACGAGCTCCGCGGCCGCATCGAGTCCCTCCTGGGCTCGCTCGACACCGACGACGTGGTCGCCGATCTCAAGACCCGCCTCGAGGCCCTCACCGGCACCATCGACGGCCGGGTGAAGCTGGTCGAGGAGCGTCTCGACTCGGTCGAGGAGCGGTTCGAGGCCATCCTCGAGGACATCGAGGCCAAGCTGCCCGAGCAGGCCCGCGAGATCGTCAAGCAGGCCCGTGAGACCGCTCGCGACGCTCGCCAGCAGGTCCGCGCCGCCGTCCGCGCCGCCTGACAGACTTTCCCCGTTCGCCTTCGGCCCACATCCCCCCGGGGCCGGAGAGCGCAACACGAAGGCCCGGATCCCCTCCCCCCTGGATCCGGGCCTTCGTCGCGTCTCTAGAGCACCCGGTTGCGGTACTCGCTGCTGGCGAGGAACTGCTCGATGAGCCGCTGGGGCGAGACGCCCCGCTGCTCGACCTGGTCGACCCAGAAGTCGAAGCCGGCGGCGTCGGGCGCCCGGTTCAGCAGGCCGATGTAGGTCATCGCCACCTGGACCTCGTCCTCCAGGCTCGACGTGGCCGAGAACGACTCGCTCAGGGCGGCCAGCCAGGCGGCCTGGCCGTTGGCCTCGATGGCGTCGAGGGCGGCGGCGCGCTCGTTGGCGCTCGGCGTCCGCCCGGTGAGACGGGGGAAGACGGCGTCGACGAGCTGCTCGTCGGTCTGGGCCGGGCGATCGGAGAGCAGGGTCTCGGCGATCTCGGTCAGGGTCTCGCCCTGGCGGAGCGCCACCATCTCGGAGCGGATGTCCGAGGCCGGACCCGGCGGCCCGCTGTCGACGCCGATGTGGAGGCGCACGACGGGCGCGGCCACGCCGCGGAACTCGGCGCTGTTCATGAAGCCCTCGACGACCCGGGGACCCGACCAGCTCGTCCGCAGACGGGCGGTCCAGTAGGCCTGGCCGGCGGCGTCGAGCTCGCGCCCGAGCAGGTCGCGGTACTGCTGGGCCACGAAGGGACGGCCACAGGCGAAGGGGTGCCACGGCGGCCGCGCCGTCAGGACCGAGTCGCGGCGGGGACTGCGCTTGAAGGCGGGCCAGTCCTCGGCGCACAGCGGCTTGTCGGTGCTGAAGACGGTGCTGCGGACGTAGTCGCCTCCGACCACGTCGCCGCCGTGCCCGCTGGGCTTGTAGAACGCCGACTGGACGATGACCGTCGACCCGTTGAGCTCGGAGATGGACGGCACCGCCGCCGGGTGGAGGAGCTGGGCGTAGGTGCCCGGCAGCCGGAGCTCGGCCTCCAGCACCTTGCTGCCGAAGTCGAAGACCCGGAGCCAGACGCCGGAGGTGGCGATGACCTCCTGGCGGCCGTCGTCGTCCACGTCGGCGATGACGACGCCGCTGTGGGAGGTCATGCCGCCGCATCCCGTCCGGCTGTTGGCGTTGCACGTCGCCCAGCGCCGGGACCCGTTGGCCTCGTAGGCCTCGAGGTAGCCGGTCTCGGTGTTGACGACGACCTCCTTGGCGCCGTCGCCGTCGATGTCGCCCACCGCGGGCTGCTGGACCACCCGGCCAGTGGTGGCCACGGGCCAGCCCGGCAGGTTGACCCGGTTGCTGAGGGTGAAGGCGTAGACGCGCCGGCTGGTGGCGCCGTCGGGGAAGTTGGTGCCGGTGCCGACGACGGCGTCCCAGCGCCCGTCGCCGTTGAGGTCCGTGATCGCCGGCGACGACCACACGACCTGGCCCGGGATCGACTTGGGGTAGCCCGAGAAGCGGCTGCCGTTCGATCCGTTCAGCGCCCAGACCAGGCCGCCCTGGGCCACGCCCAGCGGGTTGTTGGCGTAGATGTCGCCGCCGAGGACGATCTCGTTGCGACCGTTGCCGTCGATGTCGACGATGGCCGGCGACGACCAGAGGGTGTCGTAGAGGAAGGCCCGCCACAGCAGGGTGCCGCCCGCGCTCCAGGCGTAGACCGAGTGGTCGTAGCTGGGGGCGATGATGTCCTTCTTGCCGTCGCCGTTGACGTCGCCGACCGCGGGGGTGGCGAAGAAGCCGTCGGGGCGGCAGTCGACCCCGGCCGGGCAGTTCTGCGGGGCACCCTGGTTGAAGGTGCGGATCACGGCGCCGGTCTGGCCGTTGAGGATGACGACCTGGCCCCTCATGGTGGCGGCGATCACCTCGACCTTGCCGTCGCCGACGATGTCCTCGACGATCGGCGTGGCGTGGATCTCCGTGGCGCCCAGCCCTCGCTGCCAGAGGCGGGCCCCGGTGTCGAGGCGGGTGGCGGTGACGGTGCCGTTGGGCGCGGCGACCACGAGCTCCGGCTTGTCGTCGCCGTTCAGGTCGGCGACGGCCGGCGACGAGTACCGCTCGGTGGTGCCGGTCGCCCGCACCCGGGTGCCGAACTGGATGTCGACGTTGCGCACCACGCGCAGGGTGGTGGTGGCGGCCCCGACGGGTGTGGAGCCGGTGCCGGTCGTGATCGCAGTCGTCGTCAGCACCAGGAGGGCGCTGGCGACGACAGCCCGCAGTCGAGGACGAGAGGTCATGGCCATGATCATGCCGCGAACCAGTTGCTCTTGAGGCCGAACAGGGTTCGCATCTGGTCACCGGTGAGCGTCACGTCGCCCTTGCTGAAGCGGGCGCGGACCGACGTCACCCGGCCGCCGAGGTCGCCCTTCCCGTTGCGCTTGTACGAGTCGAAGCCGTTGAAGGTGCCCATGTCCTTGCCCTGGCGGCGGTCGAAGGCCGATTCGATGGCGGCCCGGGTGAGGGTGACCGACCAGGAGTGGTTGGCGTTGCCGGCGTAGTCGTCGCCCTCGTCGACCACGGCGGGGTAGTCGCCCCCGGCGGTCCAGCCCCCGCTCGAGGCGCTGAACTCGGTGCGGGCGATGCGGCCGCCGGAGAAGGCCCGGACCTGGCCGGCCGTGGCGGTGACGGCCCGCGTGGTGCGGTTGTCCTCGAAGCGGGCGATCGTCGACGAGCCGCTGGCCCGGGTGCCGTAGCCGACGTACATCTGGCAGGTGCTGGTGTCGCAGGTCGTCGCCCAGCTGCCCCACCGGGT
Source organism: Iamia sp. (assembly GCA_036380755.1). Classification (GTDB taxonomy): domain Bacteria; phylum Actinomycetota; class Acidimicrobiia; order Acidimicrobiales; family Iamiaceae; genus Iamia. The sequence goes on from DASVEC010000342.1 coordinate 3,515, forward strand.
GTCACCGGAGAGGGCGTAGGAGCGGGCGGCGATGGCCTGGGCCCGGACCGCGGCCGCCCCCCGACCGCCACCGGCGTCGGCCCACGAGGGCGACACCTCCTTGGCGACGACCGAGCGGAGCATCGACTCGATGTGGACTTCGTTGACGGTGACGATGGTGCCGAGGGCGTCGACGGCCCGCACGATGCCGCGGTAGTACGTCGTGCCCGTCGCCGTGCAGAGCTGCATGAACCGGTCGACGTCGTCGCCCTGGGGCAGCGACGGGCGGACGGTGACGGAGGCGGCGCTGCGATCGCCGACGAGCGTCCACGGGCCGCCGCACCCCGAGCCCCGCCAGACGCGGAACCTCCCGTTCCCGATGCGGGAGATCTTCACCGCGGCCACGTCGGTGGCGTAGCCGTCGACCCGGAGGGCGGCGTCGGTCTGGGTGACCACCAGGTCGCGGCCCTTGGTGGCGGCGAGGTACACCTTCTGCTGCGACGCCGGGACGGACACCGTCCAGGTCCCGCCGTAGAAGTGGTCGAGGATCTGGGTGCCGGTCCACCCGTGGTCGACGGCGTAGCCGAGGGCGCCCCACTGGCTCATGCCCCGACCGTGGCCGTAGCCGTGGCCCCGCACGGTCACCTGGTCGGGGGAGCAGCCGGTGAGGGGGGCCAGCGCCAGCAGGGCGGCGAGGCCCAGGGCGACCCGACGGGCACCGCGGTGACGGCGGGCGGGGCGGGTCGGGCGGCGGATGGCCATGGGTGACCATCGGTCCGGCCCGGCGACGAGTTGAGCGCCCTACGTGACGTCACCGTCACGTAGGGCGCTCGGAAACGCTCTGGCCAGGTCAGACCTCCGGCACCGGGCCAAAGAAGCCGATGACCCGGACGAGCCGGTCGTCGGCACCCACCTGGGCCACCTCGACGCCGTCGACGACGACGGTGCCGTCGGGGGCGGTGAAGGCGAAGGAGTAGCGGGCGTGGCCGTGGTGGAGGTCGATGCCGCTGGTCCGGGTGAAGACGTGATCCGGGTACAGGCCGGGCACGGAGGCGGCCAGGGCGTCGATCTCGTCGTGGCCGGTGGCGGCGAAGAGCGGGTCGGCGAAGTGGCCGTTCGAAGCCCACGCCTGCTCGATCAGGCTCCGCCGGGTGGCGGCGTCCGGGGCCGAGAAGGAGGCCAGGTGGGCGTCGACGAGCGCGGCGGCGAGGGCGGTGTCGTCGGTGGTCGAGGTGGTGGTGGTGTCGGTCATGGGACCACCATCCGCCGATCGCTCCGGCCGGACGATTCCCTGACGGGTAGGTACGGTGCCGCTCGTGGACATCGTTCTGACGCCGGTCGAGGCCAGGGTGCTGGGCAGCCTCCTGGAGAAGGAGCTGACCGTGCCGGCGACGTACCCGCTGACCATGAAGGTGCTGGTCTCGGCATGCAACCAGACCTCGAGCCGGGACCCGCTGATGGACCTCGGCGACGCCGAGGTCGAGGCGGCCGTCGACGGGCTGAAGGCCCACCGGCTGGTCCGCAAGCTGCTGCCCAGCCACGGCAACCGGAGCGTGAAGTTCCGCCAGGTCGCGGTCGAGGTGCTCACCGTCGACGAGGCCCAGCGGGCGATCCTCACCGTCCTGCTGCTGCGCGGGCCGCAGACGCCGCAGGAGCTCAAGACCCGCACCGACCGGCTGCACGCCTTCGCCGACGTCGACGAGGTCGAGGACGTCCTCGCCGACATGGCCCGGTGGGGCGAGCCGCTGGTGCGGCTGCTCCCCCGCCGGCCCGGCCAGCGTGACGCCCGGTGGGCCCATCTCCTCTCCGGCGAGCCGGACCTCTCGGCTTCCGAGCCGGCGCCCGCCGCCCGCCCGGTCGCCGCCGCCCCGGCCGCTCCGGCGCCA
>DASVEC010000343.1:0-7523 GCA_036380755.1 Iamia sp.
ACGACGTCGAGCGTCACGTCGCCCATGGCGCCGGCCCGCCCGCCCACGTAGAGGGCGAGGGGGTCGTCGAAGCCCTTGTCGGTGGCGTGGGCCAAGGTGACGGGGTCGAAGAAGAGGGACGACCCGAGGCGGTTGATGCGGGCGTCCATGCGATCGATGTCGACGGCCATCGCCGCACGGTAACATGAGCCATGCTCATGTTTGAAGTGATGCTGCGTCGCAACAAGGCGGCCGGTACCGTCGCGTGACGTGTCCACTCCCACCGCGGCCTACTCCGTGCGCCTCCGCGTCCGGCTGCCCAACGTCCCCGGAGCCCTCGGCCGGCTGTCGGTCGCCCTGGGCGAGATCGGGGCCAACATCGTGGGGCTCCACGGGTTCGAGGCCAAGGGCCCGGTGCTCGACGAGGACGTCGTCGTCAACTGCTCGGACGCCGCCCACATCGAGCTGCTGCGGGAGACGCTGGTCGCCCTCGACGGCGTGGAGATCCTCGACTTCGGCGACCGCACCTTCGAGATGCACGCCGGCGGCAAGATCCACGTGCTCGCCACCGTCCCGATCGTCGACCGCGACGACCTGTCGATGGCCTACACGCCGGGCGTCGCCCGGGTCTGCACCGCCATCGCCACCGAGCCGGCGCTGGCCCACACGTTGACGATCAAGAAGAACACCGTCGCCATCGTCACCGACGGCACCGCCGTGCTGGGCCTGGGTGACATCGGGCCCGAGGCCGCCCTCCCGGTCATGGAGGGCAAGGCGCTGCTGTTCAAGAGCTTCGCCGACGTCGACGCCTTCCCCGTCTGCATCGACACCTCGGAGGACGAGACGGCGCAGGACAAGGTCGACGCCATCGTCGAGACCGTCCGCCGCATCGCCCCCGTCTACGGCGGGATCAACCTCGAGGACATCGCCGCCCCGGCCTGCTTCGAGGTCGAGGAGAGGCTGCGGGAGATCCTCGACATCCCCGTCTTCCACGACGACCAGCACGGCACCGCGGTGGTGACGCTGGCCGCCCTGGAGAACTCGCTCAAGATCGTCGGCAAGCACATGGACGAGCTGCGCGTCGTCATCTCCGGGGCCGGCGCGGCCGGTGTGGCCATCGCCAAGATCCTCATGGCCGCCGGGGTGAAGGACATCGTCGGCTGCGACAGCAAGGGTGCCGTCACCCGCGAGCGCGACGACCTCAACTCGGCCAAGCGGGCGTTCGCCGAGATCACCAACCCGTCGGGCACCTCCGGCTCGCTCAAGGAGGTCCTGCCCGGGGCCGACGTCTTCATCGGCGTGTCGGGCCCCGACCTGCTCGACGCCGACGACATCCGCAAGATGGCCACCGACCCCATCGTGTTCGCCATGGCCAACCCCGACCCCGAGATCCGCCCCGAGGTCACCGACGGCCTGGTCGCCGTCATGGCCACCGGCCGCAGCGACTACCCCAACCAGATCAACAACGTGCTCGCCTTCCCCGGCATCTTCCGGGGCGCCCTCGACGCCGGCGCCACCACCGTCACCGAGGGGATGAAGGTGGCCGCCGCCGAGGCCATCGCCTCGGCCGTGCCCGAGCACGAGCTGACCCCGGAGAACATCGTCCCCTCGGTGTTCGACCGCCAGGTCGTCGAGCTGGTCGCCGCCGCCGTGGCCGGCGCCGCCGTCACCGACGGGGTCTGCCGCTAGCGCATGGGCCGTCCGGCTCATCGTGGCCGGAAGGCTCGACATCGGGTGTTGTCACCCGATTGGACAACATGTCACCAGCAACCGCAGTCATCGACGCCGAAGCCGCCGTCGTTGCCGCGGCCTGCGAGTGGTGCGGGGACCCGTTGTCGTCGCCCTACCTCCGCAGGACCGACGGCACCGGCCTCCACGTGGCCTGTGCCAAGAACTTCGCCCGCGCCACGGCGCAGACGACGCCCGCCTGATCCGACTCCTTGATCCCGGGGTCCGCCGGCCGATCGGTTCACCCGTTCGGGTGGCACGGGCCATCCACGGGTGAGAAGGGAAGAAGGATGGGGATTCGACGAACGATGATGGCCGCCCTGGCGGCTGTGGTGGGGCTCGGCCTGGTCGGCCCGCCGGCGGGGGCGGCGGTGCCGCCCCCGGCCAAGTCGATCGTGGTGACGTCGTCGCCGTCGACCGCGGTGTGGTCGGAGGGGGTGCGGCTGACGGTGGCGATCACGCCCAAGGGCGGTGGCACCCCGAAGGGCGGGACGGTCACGTTCCTCGACGGTGACGTCCCGATCGGGACCGCCACCGCCACGGCCCGCAACACGACCCTGACGACGTCGTCGCTCGCAGTGGGCGGGCACCAGATCACGGCCGCCTACGGCGGCGACGAGACGGTCGCTCCCGGTTCCAGCGCGCCGATCACTGTCACCGTGGCCAAGGCCTCCGCCACCGTGACCCTGACCTCCGAGTCGGGGCCGGTCGGTCCGGGCGCCGAGGCGACGCTGCGAGCGGTCGTCAAGCCCGCGGCACCGGCGGCGACCAGCCGCCGTCCGAGCGGCACCGTCGTCTTCAACACCGGCACCAGGAGCGCCACGGTGCGCCTGAACGCCAACGGCGTGGCCACCTGGCGTCCCACGACGCTGGCGGAGGGGAGCCACACGGTCACCGCCACCTACGGCGGGAGCGACGTCTACGACCCCTCGACCTCGACCTCGGTCGTGCAGGAGGTCGTGGTCGAGACCCCGAACGTCCTCGACCAGGAGACGACGGCGGCCCCGCTCGGTGCCTACAACGTCTACGGGGGCGAGACGCAGTGGCTCACCCTCGCCCAGACCTTCACCGCCGGGATCACCGGCGAGCTGGACGAGGTGACGCTGCGCCTGTGGCAGGACTCGGAGCCGCTGCCGCTCGAGGTCGAGATCCGGACCCTGTCCGCGGGCGTGCCGACCACCACCGTCCTCGGGTCGGGCAGCGTCGACTGGACCGAGGTCGACGTGTGGGACGGCTCGTACCAGGAGACTCACCCGACGCCGTCTCTCGATGTCGAGCTCGACGTGCCCGCCTCGGTCACCGCCGGGACGGAGTACGCCCTCGTCCTCAGGAGCGAGGCGACCAATGGGACGTGGCTGCCCGGGCTCGTCGAGCCCACGTACCCCGGCACGCTGCTGTTGAACACCGAGGGCTCCACCTGGTGGCCCATGAACGACTACGACATGTGGTTCCGGACCTGGGTGGTCCCGGCTCCGTAGGAGGCGTTGCGCAGGGTCACCGGATCGGGCCCGGATCGGGCTCGGATCCCTTGGTGGCTGGGACCGGCGTCGATCCGGTGACCTCGCGCTTTTCAGGCGCGCGCTCTGCCAACTGAGCTACCCAGCCGTGCTGCCGCCGGGTCCCCGAGGGGTGGCGACGACGACAGTGGCGGTCCCGACGGGATTTGAACCCGCGACCTCCGGCTTGACAGGCCGGCGTGCACTCCAAACTGCACCACGGGACCAGGGCCCCCGAGGGGGCTGGAGCAACCTAGCACCGCCCCTGGGGGGCCGATCCAACCCGTACCCCAAGCGGGGTGGGGCACCCGCCCGAGCCGGTCGGGTGCCCCATTTGCCAGGTCCGCAGGTAGGGCGGACGGCCGGACGAGACGATCACCTTCACCAGCTGCTGATCCGTCGAGGGATCAGGCGGTCCGGCGGATGACCACCTCGGCCAGAGCTTCGGGGACGGGGATGACGGGCAGCTCGTCCTCGGGCCGGGCCACCTTGGGCGGACGGCCCCGACGCCGCTTGGTCGCCAGGATGCGGCCGTTGCGGAACAGCTGACCGCCCCAGACGCCCCAGGGCTCCCGCCGGGCCAGGGCACCGGCGAGGCAGTCCTCCATCACGGGGCACAGCTCGCAGATGCGCTTGGCGGCGGCGATGTCCTGCAGCTCCTCGCTGAAGAACAGGGCCGACAGCGAACCGGCGGCGTCGTTGCACCGGGCGTCGGCCCACCAGTCGGTGTCCTCGGCCGCCTCAGCGAGGTCGTTCAGCGCGATCACGGGTCTCTCCTCTGTCTCGTTCACGTCGTGGGGGTGGGTGGTGGTCGTCGTCGTCATCAGGGTCTGGGTGGGTGAGGGAGGGATCTGGGCCCGAAAACCAGAAAGGCCGCCGGGAGATCCCGACGGCCTTCGGAGGTTCTTGGCTTTCCCAGTATCAGGGAGAAGCCTCCTCGGGCCGTGGGGCAGGGGTGAGGTGCCGCTTGGTGGCGTTCACCGGCATGCCCTGCGTCGGGTTGGAACCCCAACCGCGGAAGGCAGCGGCGGCGAAGGCCTGGGAGCCGGCGTACTCGGACCCCGCCACATCGAAGGACGCGGCGGCGCGCGAGCAACCAGCGGCGGCGATCCGCTCGGCTGGGCTCATCAGCGTGCTCATCGGGTCCTCGGTGGGGTCGGGGCGCCGGGCTCGTGTGTCCGGTCGCGCGCTCCCGGACAGTCCGGGTGCCTGGCCACTCAACCTCACCCGTAAGGAGGCGTCAAGCGATTATTCGGCCCCGGGGGTGATGGCCACGGCCCGGAACACGCGGGACCGGTAGATCCGCAGCTCGTCGATGCTCTCGCGGATGTCGTCGAGGGCCCGGTGGCTCGTCTGCTTGCGCACCATCTGCTCGAGCACCTCGGGGTACCAGCGCCGCACCAGCTCCTTGATGGTCGAGACGTCGACCGAGCGGTAGTGGAGGTGGTCCTCGATCTCGGGGAGGTACTTGGCGAGGAAGCGCCGGTCGGTCCCGATCGAGTTGCCGCAGAGCGGCACCGTGCGGGGCTCCGGGACGTGCTCCTTGATGAAGGCGAGCGTGGCCGCGCCGGCCTCCTCGAGCGTCGTGGTCGACGCCGCGATGGCGGGCAGCAGGCCCGACTTGGTGTGCATGTCGAGGACGACCCGCTCCATGCCGGCCAGGACCTCGGGCGGCTGGTGGACCACGAGGTCGGGGCCCTCGGCCACGATCTCCAGCTCGTCGTCGGTGACGAGCGTGGCGATCTCGACGATGGCGCACCGGTCGGGGTCGAGCCCCGTCATCTCCAGGTCCATCCACACGAGCACGGCGTGGACCCTACGTGGTGCGGCGCGCGCCGAGGTCTCAGCGACCGGTCGAGCCGAACCCTCCGCCCCCCCGGCTGGTCGAGGGCAGCTCGTCGACCACGGCGAAGTGCGCCTCCTCCACCCGCTGGATCACCAGCTGGGCGATGCGGTCGCCCCGGCTCACCTGGTAGTCGGTCTCGGGGTCGGTGTTGACCAGGATGACCTTGAGCTCGTCGCGGTAGCCGCAGTCGACCAGGCCCGGGGTGTTGAGGACGGTCACGCCGTGGCGGAGGGCGAGCCCGCTCCGCGGCTGGACGAACCCGGCGTGACCGGGGGGCAGGGCGATCGCCACGCCGGTCGGCACCAGGCCCCGCCCGCCGCCGGCCCGCAGGAGGACGTCCTCCCGGGCACGGAGGTCGGCGCCGGCGTCGCCGGGGTGGGCGTAGGACGGGAGCGGCAGGTCGGGGTCGAGCCGCAGGATCGGGATGCGGAGCACGCGGGTGTCTCAGCTCTCGTGCTCGAGGCGGGCGCGGAGCTGGCCGAGGCTGCGGGCGAGGAGCCGGGAGACGTGCATCTGGCTGATGCCGAGGCGGTCGGCGATCTGGCTCTGGGTCATGCCGTCGTAGAAGCGGAGCTTCATGATCAGTTGCTCACGCTTGGGGAGGGTGTCGACCAGCGACGCCACCAGCATGCGGTTCTCGGCCGCGAACAGGTTGGTGTCCTCGTCGCCCAGCTGGCCGGCCAGGCCGAGCCCGGAGTCCTCGCCTCCGGAGGGGGCGTCGATCGAGGTCGACCGGTAGGCCTGGGCCGCCTCCATGGCCTCCAGGACCTCCTCCTCGGAGGTGCCCGACGCCCGGGCCAGCTCGGCGATGGTGGGGGAGCGGCCCAGCCGCTGGGTCAACGTGCCGACGAGCGAGTTGACCTCGACGTGGAGCTCCTGGATGCGGCGCGGCACCCGCACCGACCAGCCCTTGTCGCGGAAGTGGCGCTTGAGCTCGCCGACGATGGTCGGCGTGGCGAAGGTCGAGAACTCGAGCCCCCGCTCGGGCTCGAACCGCTCGACCGCCTTGACCAGGCCCAGCGACGCGACCTGGACGAGGTCCTCCAGCGGCACGCCGCGGTTGTTGAACCGGCGGGCCAGGTGCTCGGCCAGGCGCAGGTGGGCCTCGATGAGCTCGTCGCGGATCGCCCGGTCGCCGGTGTCCTGGTAGTCGCGGAACCGCTGGCGGAGGTGCTCGCGCTCGGCGTCGTCGAGGCTCATGCCCAGACCCCGCGCTGGCCGTGATCGGTGCGATGGCGCACCGTCACGCCGGCTCGGCCTCCTCCGAGGAGGGCGCGTGGCGCTTGGAGATCCAGACCCGGTCCTGGGCCAGGTCGACCTCGTGCTCGTCGACGACGGCGTCGAGGATCTGATCGGACAGGCCGCTCTCGTCGCCGGCGGTGCCGGGCCCGTCGAAGCCGCCGGCGATGGTGACGCCGACCGCGTCGGCATCGAGGCCGAAGGTGAGGGTCAGCGTGCCCCTCCGGGACCCGGCCCCGATCAGGAGCGAGCAGGCCTCGCCGACGGCGATGCGCAGGTCCTCGACCTCGTCGTAGCCCATCCCGATCCGGGTGGCGAGGCCGGCGCAGGTGAGCCGGGCCAGACGCACGAACTCGGGCGCGGCGGGGAGGGTCAGCACGACCTCGTCGGGGGCGTCGATGGGCGGCATGGCTGGCTCTCCGTCGGGGACTGCCGTGGAGGGTACCTCTCGTCGCCGGGCCCGCTGACGCTCGGCGATGGTCCGCCCCGTCGGGGCGTCGGACGGCTGGCGTCAGGCGGTGAGCGAGAACCAGACCGACTTGCCCGGGACCACGCGGGTGACGCCCCACGAGTCGGCCAGGTGCGCCACCATGGCCAGGCCCCGCCCCCCGGTGTCGAGAGGCGCGGCCTCGGTGGGCAGGGGGGCATCGGTCGAGGCGTCGATGACCTCGACCGCCAGCCGGACCCGGTCGAGATCGACCACCAGCTCGACGGCCGCACCGGCGTGGACCACGGCGTTGGTGACCAGCTCGCTGGTGAGGAGGCAGGCGGTGTCGACCATGTCGGGCCGGTGGCCCTGCCGGAGGAGGTCGCGGACCACGTGGCGGGCCTGCGCCGCGGCCTCGACGCTGGCCGCCAGGGCGACGGCGACCAGCACGTGGTGGGGATCGGGGGACGGCGCCTCGGGTGCAGCGGAGGGAGCGTCGGCGTCGACCAGCGTGCGCAGGTCGTCGGCCATGGCCCGTGGGGTACCCGTGGTCCTTGCCCAGCAAACGGTCGCGGCCGGCGGCCGGTGATCTCCTGCGACCAGCCCGACCTGGGGGTTAGCGTCCCGCCGTTCGTGCTCACCCCCTTCGGAGGCCCCGTGTCCGCAGACCCCTCGCTCCCGCTCGCCGGTCGTTCCGCCCTCGTCACCGGGGGCGGCACCGGCATCGGCCGGGCCTGCGCCGAGGCCCTCGTGGCCGACGGCGCGTCGGCCACCCTCGTGGGGCGGCGGGCCGAGGTGCTCGAGGCCG
>DASVEC010000344.1:0-4725 GCA_036380755.1 Iamia sp.
TCAGTGCCACCTTGATCGGACGATCAAACGTTGGCCGAAGCATCGACGGTGACAACCTCGTCACCGGAGGGCCCTTCTTCGTCGTGGGTCCTGGCGCATACCTGGGAGGCGGGGTGCGCCTCAACGGTGCAGCCATCGGAGGGCAGTTCGCGATCGAGGCGGCCGTGGTGGACGCGGACGGTGACGGCCTGAGCATCGATGCCGATCACATCAAGATCGCGTCTGCGGTCTTCCTGACGGGGAGCTCGACAGTTCTGGTCGGAGGAATCAACTTCAGCGACGCCTCGATCGAAGGCCGGATGAACATCTCGAATGGTGTCAGCATCGGGCTTGACGCCATGGAACGGAGCCTGTGGTTCGATGGCACCTCCGCCGCCGGCCTCCGCATCGTCGGGCGACGAACATCCTTGGCCGGAGGCGTTCACCTCTACCGTGCGGCGTTGTCGAACGAGCTCTCCATCACGGGCGCGACCATCGGACCGGATCCTGACGGATGCGCCGTGGATGGCCGAGGGCTGTTCGCCACCGGGGTCGCGGTCGACGGCGACGCCGCCCTTCGAGGCTCACTGAGTCTGGCCAGTTCAGAGATCCCGGGTGAAGTCGCAATCAGGGCGTGCACCATAGGCTCGGACGACTTCAAACGTTCGGTGGGCGGGGATGCCATGAAGATCGAGGGTTCCGTTCGCCTTTCGGGTTGCGAGCTTCATGGCGTCGTCGGTTTCTCGGGTTCGAAGATCAGAGGCAACATAGAGCTGTCAGGAGCCGCGTTCATTCTCGTCGATCCCGACGGGGTGGCGTTGTGGTTGAATGATGCCGCCATCGGAGGATCACTCTACCTCACGGATGAGAACGTATCGCTGAGTGGGTCGATCAACCTCTCCCGCGCCCAGCTAACGGGACAGTTCGTCCTGGCGAATCGAGTGGCGATCGGGGCCCGTGAGGACGGCACGAGCATCCAGGGCGAGGCTCTCTCTGCTCATGGGGTCATCATCAGAGATGCCCGGCTCGCAGGCAGTGTCGCGTTACCGGTGGTCACCCTGGTGTACGGGATGATCGTCGAGGGGGCCTCCGAGATCCACGCCGACCGCTCGGAAGCGGCGATCACGGTCGCTGGATCGACGATCCCGCGATTGAGACTGCGATCGACTGGAGTGAGCGGCCTCATCGACCTGTCAGACAGCGTGATCAGCCGTCTCGACGACACCACGACCTTCTGGGGCCTTCCAAGTGGGCGACTCTCCTGGCTTCTCGACGGCTGCACGATCAGTCGGTTGTCGCATGAAGACGACTTCCCCCTCTCGGATCGCCACCTCTGGCTGGCCAAGAACTACCGATCCGGCAGCGAGATCACCTCCCCTGCCGATCGGGCAACATACCGCATGGTCGCCAGCGCATACGTCAATGAAGGTGAGGAGGACAAAGGTCTGGCCACACTGGTCGAGATGCGTAAGCGTCACAACCCGCCTTGGATGCGACGGGCACTATGGCCCATTGGGCAGGGCTATCATCCACAACGTGCACTTCTGGCACTGCTGCTGGTTTTCATAGCCGTCTTCTCACTGACTGTATGGGCACACCTCAACGGAGAGATGATCGCGACGGGTGGGCTCTCGCCGGCCGAGACATTTGACGACGTCCCGAACAGGGACCTGATTCGATCAGAGGACTGCGACTCAGAGGAATACCCATGCTTGCGACCCCTGGTCTATTCGGCCGACGTCATGGTCCCTGGTCTCGATCTCGGAGAAGCAGCGCGGTGGTCGCCTCGTACCGGTCGAGGCACATGGGAGCAGGCCAGCATCGTTCGTGCCCTCCTCTCCGCGCTCCGCATCGCCGGTTGGGCGTTCGGCGCACTGTTCCTGATCGGCGCAGCCAACCTCGTCGTCGAACAACGGCGCCGCCAGGATGCCTGACCTTTGGATTCTCGAGTGGGCCTCGCGGCGCCGGCGCAGAGCTGGGCCGCGGCCGCGCCCAGCTCCTCATGGCCGCCCCCGATGGGATCCGACCTGCTCCGTCTCGCCCTGTCGAGCCGGGGGGACGTAGGTTCCGGAGGACCTGTTCGGCTCCCAGGAGTGACCCGTGCGCAGCCCCAAGGACTTCTTCCGCCCCCTCGCCGTCGGGGCCCCGGACCCGGTGCGGGAGATCCCCGTCCGGCCGTCGCGGATGATCCACTTCTTCCCGCCCCACCTGGAGAAGGTGGTGGCCAAGCTGCCCGACATCGCGGCCCGGGCCGACGTGGTCCTGGGCAACCTGGAGGACGCCATCCCCTCCGACAGCAAGGAGGCCGCCCGCGAGGGGCTCGTGAAGGTGGCCCAGACGGTCGACCTGGGCGACGCCCAGCTGTGGACCCGGGTCAACAGCCTCGACTCGCCGTGGGCGCTCGACGACCTCACCACCCTCGTCACCGAGGTCGGCGACAAGCTCGACGTCATCATGATCCCGAAGGTCGAGGGGCCCGAGGACATCCACTACGTCGATCGCCTGCTGGCCCAGCTCGAGGCTCGTGCCGGCCTCACCGAGCCGCTGCTCGTCCACGCCATCTTGGAGACGGCCCGGGGCGTGGCCAACGTCGAGGAGATCTGCGCCGCCAGCCCCCGCATGCAGGGCCTGTCGCTGGGCCCGGCCGACCTGGCCGCCAACCGCCGGATGAAGACCACCCGGGTCGGCGGCGGCCACCCGGGCTACCTCGTCCGCCAGGACCCCACCGGCGACGACCTCACGACGGGGCGGGCCACCTACCAGCAGGACCTGTGGCACTACACGATCGCCCGCATGGTCGACGCCTGCGCCGCCAACGGGATCCTCCCGTACTACGGCCCCTTCGGCGACATCAAGGACGTCGTCGCCTGCGAGGACCAGTTCCGCAACGCCTTCCTGCTCGGCTGTGTCGGGGCGTGGAGCCTCCACCCGGTGCAGATCGACATCGCCAAGAAGGTCTTCTCCCCCGACCCGGCCGACGTGGCCCACGCCCGCGAGGTCATCGAGGCCATGGGCGACGGCACCGGGGCGGTGATGCTCGACGGGAAGATGGAGGACGACGCCTCGGTGAAGCAGTGCCACGTGATCCTGGGCCTGGCCCGCGAGCTGGCCGAGCGCGACCCCGAGCTGGCCGAGGCCTACGGCTTCAGCGGGAGCGCCTCGTGAGCGAGATCCGGCCTCGCCGCTCGGTCCTCTACATGCCGGGGGCCAACGAGCGGGCGCTGGAGAAGGCCAAGGGCCTCGCCGCCGACGCCATCATCTTCGACCTCGAGGACGCCGTCGCCCCCGACGCCAAGGCCGAGGCCCGCGACCGGGTCTGCGCCGCCGTCGCGTCCGGCGAGTACGGGAACCGCGAGCTGACCATCCGGCTCAACGGCCTCGACACCGAGTGGCACGCCGACGACCTCGCCGCCGCGGCCGCCGCCGGGCCCGCGGCCGTCGTGGTGCCCAAGGTCGGCTCGGTGGCCGACGTCGGCGCCATCGAGGCCGGGCTGGAGAAGGCCGGCGCGCCCGACCACACCGCCATCTGGGCCATGGTCGAGACGCCCGTGGCCATGCTGAACGCGTTGGAGATCGCCGGCTCCTCCGAGCGCCTCACCGTCCTGGTGATGGGCACCAACGACCTGGCCAAGGAGCTCCACGCCGAGCACGTCCCTGGCCGCCAGCCCCTGCTCACCGGGCTGGGCCTGTGCCTGCTGGCCGCCCGGGCCAGCGGCAAGGTGATCCTCGACGGCGTCTACAACGACATCAAGGACCCCGAGGGCTTCGAGGCCGAGTGCGTCCAGGGCCGCCAGATGGGCTTCGACGGCAAGACCCTCATCCACCCCAGCCAGCTCGAGCCGGCCAACCGGGTGTGGGCCCCCGCCGAGGACGCCGTCGAGGACGCCCGGGCCCTGATCGCCACCTTCGAGGAGGGCGTCGCCGCCGGCAAGGGCGTCGTCACCCACAACGGTCGCATGATCGAGAACATGCACGTCGACAACGCCCGCCGCCTCATCGCCCTCAGCGAGGCCATCGCCGCCCTCGACGGCTGACCTCGCCGCTTCTTGCGACCCTCATCCACCTCTGGTGTGGACCAGGGTCGCAAGAAGAGTGTCAGGAGGCGGGCTTGACGTTGTGGCCGAGGGTGGTGGCGGCCTGGCGGCCGTCGAGGAGGTACTGGGCGCCGGTGAAGAGCGTGAGCCCGACGGCGACCCAGAGGGTGGCATCGGCCAGCGTGGGGTGGTCGACCGTCCAGGGAAGGAGGGCGAAGGCGACCGCGAACTCCTGGACCACCGTCTTCACCTTGGCCAGCGGGCGGGCGGGGACGGCGAGGCCGGAGCGACCCAGCCGGGTCCGGTAGACCGAGATCGCCAGCTCGCGGATGCTGATCAGCACCACCGGGAGCCACAGGAAGCGCTCGGCGGCGACCAGGGCGAACAGCGCCCCGAGCACCAGGACCTTGTCGGCCAGCGGGTCGAGGAAGGCCCCCGAGCGGGTGGTGCCGTACTTGCGGGCGAGGTGGCCATCGATCCCGTCGGTGAAGGCCAGGACGGTCCAGAGGGCGAACGCCCCCCACGACGAGGGCTCCCGGACGACGAGGACCAGGAGGGCCGGCGAGAACAGCAGGCGGATGATCGTGACGGCGTTGGCCGGCGTCATCAGCGCCGAGGGACCGAAGCGGTCGTCTCGCAGGATCGGCTCGGGTGGTGTCATCGGGCCCCCATGAGGCGTCGATCCTGCCATGCAGTGAACTTCCCGAGCACG
>DASVEC010000345.1:0-4067 GCA_036380755.1 Iamia sp.
CCCGAACAGCGAGATCCGCAGGTAGACCTCGGCGTGCTCGGCCACCTCGCCCTCGGCCCCCAGCAGGGTGATCAGCGGTGGCCCGGCGACCCACAGCACGACGGCCGAGACGACGGCCAGACCGGCGGCCAGCCACAGCCCCTGGACGGCGAGGTGCGTCGCCCCCCGCTCGTCGCCCGCCCCCATCCGCCGGGCCACGGCTCCGGTGGTCCCGTAGGCCAGGAAGATGAAGGCGGTGTAGCCGGTGAGGAGGATGGTCGACGCCACGCCGAGCCCGCCCAGCTGGGGCGTGCCCAGGTGACCGACGATGGCCGTGTCGGCCAGCACGTAGAGCGGCTCGGCCGCCAGCGCCCCCAGCGCCGGCACCGCCAGCCGCAGGATCGCCCGCGCCGACGCCGGCGCGTCGTCCTCGACGATGGCGGTCTCGCTCACCCGCCCTGGCTAGCCGAACTCGGGGGAGTAGACGCCCAGAACTGGGCGCCTACTCCCCCGAGTTCGATCAATCGACGTCGGTGCGGGTGAGGAGCCAGGTGGTGAGGCCGACGGCGGCGAGGCCGACGAGCGGGGGGACGATCACACCCGAGGCCATGGTGAGCGTCCCGAGCCGGAGCCCCACGCCCGTGGCCTGCGAGAGGATCGACGCCGTGTAGGCCCGGATCGACAAGGTGGCGGCGGCGTCGCTGGCGGTGGCCACGAACCCCTCCCACACCAGGATGTAGGCGATGCCCCACACCAGGGCGCGCCGGAACCGGAGGCCGAGGGCGGTGAACAGCCCGCAGTAGCCGACCGTCCCGACCGCCGTGGCCAGCGCCGTGGCCCACACCAGCTCGGGACCGGCACCGGTCGCGGCGGCGGCGATGGTCAGGGGCACGAGCGAGAGGGGCAGGGCCACCGTGATCGAGGCGAGGGTGGCGGCGAGGGCCATCCAGAACCGCGGGACCGGGGTCAGCCACACGTAGACGAGGGTGCGGTCGTCGACCATGTCGCCGAGGGCCGAGCTGGCGAACATGAGGGCGCACACCGGGACGATGGTGGTGAACGCCACCGCGTTGATGAGCTCGGTGCCGTCGGTCGTCGGGTTGTTCGAGCCGGTGCGCACGGCCAGCCCCACCAGGGCGGCCAGGGTCCCGAGGCCGAGCACCACCGTGGCCCGGCCCCAGGTGAGCTGGTGGCGGAGCACCAGCCGGTACAGCCGGGCGAAGCTGCCCCGGGGCGTGCCGGTCGGCGGCGCTGGTCGCGTCGTCGTCGCCATCAGCGACCCACCAGGTAGCGGAAGACGGAGTCGAGGTCGTCGTCGAGGGGGACGACCTCCCAGAGCCGGGCGTCGACGTCGCGGGCCACGGCGGCCACGGTCGCCCGCAGCTCGTGGACCCGCTCGGTCTCGACCACCACCGTGTCGAGGTCGATCACGTCGAGACCGACGATGGTGCGGGCCGCGAGCAGGCGGCCGGCGACCTCCTGGGGCCGGTCCGTGCGCAGCCGGATCTTGTGGGGGCGATCGTCCATGAGGTCGCGGATGGCCCGGAAGTCGCCCTCGGCGGCCAGCCGGCCCTGCACGATCACCAGGACGTCGGACCCGAACCGCTCGACCTCCTCCAGCACGTGGCTCGACACCACGACGCAGCAGCCCTGCTCGCCGAGGCGGTGGAACAGGTCGGTCATGTGGCGGCGCTGACGGGGGTCGAGGCCGGTGAGGGGCTCGTCGAGGACGATGACCGACGGGCGGTGGGCGATGGCCTGGGCCACCTTCACCCGCTGGCGCATGCCCCGGGAGTAGGTCGGCAGGGGACGGGGGTCGGCCGGGTCGAGCTCGACGGCGCCGAGGGCCCACGCCGCGGCCGCCCGGGCGTCGTCGACCCCGCGCAGCCCGGCGCACAGCTCCACCAGCTCGAAGGCGGTGAGCCGGTCGAACACGGTCTCCTGCTGGGGCACCAGGCCGAGGTGGCGGTGGACCTCGACGTCGTGGCGCGGGTCGCGGCCCAGGATCCGCACCGTGCCCCGGGCCGGCGCGACCAGACCGCACAGGAGCCGCAGCAGCGTGGACTTCCCCGCCCCGTTGGGCCCGAGGAGGGCGGTGACGCCGGCGTCGAGCGTGAAGCTCACCTCGGACACCGCCACCACGTCGCCGAACCAGCGGGTGCAGGCGTCGACCGCGACCATCGGCTCCGCCGTCATCGGGTCACCTGCAGGAGCTGGTAGCGGACGCGGGTGACCGTCAGCCCGAGCACGGTCCACAGCACCAGCCCGCCCAGGGCGGCCGGCAGCTCCAGGCCCGGGATGTCGGTTTGCTCCCCGTGGACCAGCTCGACCAGGCCGAACGGGCCGGTGAGGAGGCTGAGGCCGTGCAGCGACTCGGGCAGGCCGGTCTCGTCGACCAGGACCGAGATGAAGGTCGACACGACGACCATCAGCAGCAGCAGGGCGGCGGTGGCGAAGGCCTTGCGGTCGGTCAGGCTCGACACGCCGAGGCCGACGGAGGTGTAGAGCAGGGCCAGCAGCAGCCCGGACGCCACGATCCGGACGAACGACGCGGCCACGCCACCCGGCCCGTCCGGCCCCACGCCCTGGAGGACGTAGGCGACGAGCATCAGCAGCGGCGGGCCGATGGTGATGAGCGAGATGACCGAGAAGGCGGCGAGGCCCTTGGCCCCGAGGTAGGTGTCCCGCGACAGGGGCGACGCCAGGTAGATGCCGAGCATCCCGGTGCGGCGGTCGGTGCACAGGATCTCGGGGCCGACGAACGAGACGAACAGGAGCACGGCCGCCTGGATGAAGGGGAAGTACTGGCCGAAGGTCGGCAGCTCGAAGCCGGCGTCCAGGTTCTCCTCGGGGATGAGGGCGACGATGCCGATGAAGACGATGGCCGGGACGTAGGAGATGGCGACCGACGCGAGGGGCAGGATCTTGGCCCACGTCGACCGGCGGATCCCGAGAGCTCGTTGGACGCTCTGGCGCCACACCGTCACCACCGAGCCCCGGACACCGGTGCGCGGCCCGCGGTAGGGCCGGTAGCCCCGGTCGAGGATGCGGGCTGTTCTCGGACCGTCGCTCATCGCCACCCCTCCTCGGCCGCGGCCTGCCCGCCGACCAGGCCGGACTCGAGGAAGACCTCCTCCAGCGAGCGGCGGCGGGGCTCGAGCCGCCGGACCGGGAGCCCGACCTGCGCCAGCTCGTCCCGGACGACGTCGAAGACCTCGTCACCGTCGCCGGCGACGAAGACGCGGTCGCCGGTGGCCTCGACGCCGTAGCCCCTCCTCTCCAGACCGGCGACGAGGGCGGACGGGTCGCCCACCACGTCGACCACGACGCCGCGCGAGCTCGACGCCTGCAGGTCGGTGAGGCGCCCGCTGCCCACCACCCGGCCGGCGTGGAGGATGACGGCGCCGTCGGCGACCCGCTCGACCTCGTCGAGGACGTGGCTCGACAGCACCACGTGGATGCCGAACTCGCTGCCGACCCGGCGGATGAGGGCCAACATGTCGTCGCGCTGCACCGGGTCGAGGCCCTCGGTGGGCTCGTCGAGCAGCACCAGCACCGGGTCGTGGACGATGGCCTGGGCCAGCTTCACCCGCTGGCGCTGGCCGGTCGACATGGTGCCGAGGGGGCGGATCCGCTCCTCGCCCAGGCCCAGCTGCCAGAGGACGTCGGAGGCCCGCCCGGTGGCCTCGCGGCGGGGCAGCCCGTGGAGCTCGCCCACGTGGCGGACGAAGTCGACCGCCTTGACGTCCGGCGGGAGGGAGTGGTGCTCGGGCGAGTAGCCGACCCGCGCCCGGACCTCGGGGCCGGCCCGGGTGGGATCGAGGCCGAGCACCTCGATGGCGCCGTCGTCGGGCGCGTGGAGACCGAGGAGGAGCCCCAGGAGCGTCGTCTTGCCCGAGCCGTTGGCGCCGAGCAGACCGGTGACGCCGGGGCCGATCTCGACGTCGGCACCGGCCAGGGCCAGCGTGCCGCCCCAGCGCTTGACCACGCCCCGGGTGCGGACCACGACCGTGCCGGGATCGACCTCGGTCCGGCTGGGACCGGCGGGGGCGGCGACGGGCACGAGGAGGGACCCTAGGGCGCGCCGG
>DASVEC010000346.1:0-2939 GCA_036380755.1 Iamia sp.
GCGGTCGCCGGCGACCGTGGTGCGGCCCTGGTCGCGGAGCCCGGTGACGACCTGGCAGGCCTCCTCGAACCAGGCCAGCCGCTCCTTGGTCGAGCCCAGCGGGATGCCGTAGGCCTCGTGCTCGTTGACCTGCCAGCCGGCGCCGAGGCCGAGGACCATGCGACCGCCGGAGATGTGGTCGATGGTGACCGCCTGCTTGGCCAGGACGGCGGGATGGCGGTAGGTGTTGCCCGCCACCAGCGAGCCCAGCCGGACCCGGGGCACGGTGGCGGCGAGGGCGGCGAGCAGCGAGAAGCACTCGTGCATCGGGCTGTCGCTCGGGCCCTCCTTGTTGGTCATGAAGTGGTCGGCGACGTACAGCCCGTCCCACCCCGTGGCCTCGGCGTGGCGGCCGCGGTCGAGCACCTCGTCCCACGGGTGGGCGGTCGAGATCCAGTGGCTGAAGCGCATCGGTCAGGACTCCGGGAGCTCGGGCTCGGGGTCGAGGTCGAAGCCGCCGAGGTGGGCGGTGTCGTTGAAGCGGCGGACGATCCAGCGGTCGCCGGCGACGACGAGGTGGGTGATCGAGCCGTTGTCGGCACCGACGAAGGCGAAGCCCCGCTGGCCGTCGACCGCCTGGCGCACCAGCTCGCCGATGACGCCGCCGTGGACCACCACGACGACCCGCTGGTCCGGGTGGGCGGCGACGATGCGCCCGATCCCGGCCCGCAACCGGGCGCCGAAGGCCTCCGACGGCTCGGCCCCGGGGATGGCGTCCCAGCGCTGGGTCTCGAACATCTTCAGGGCGAGGGGGTGGCCCTCGGCCACGTTCTTGCGGAACGAGCCGCCCTCCCACTCGCCCAGGTGGACCTCGCGCAGATCGGGCTCGACGATCGGGGTGAGACCGAGCTTCTCGGCCAGCGGGGCCGCCGTCTGGTGGGTGCGCTGCAGGGGCGTGACGTAGATGGCGTCGATCTGCTGGTCGGCCAGCCGGTGGCCGACCTGCTCGGCCTGCCAGCGGCCGTCGGCCGCCAGCGCGGGATCGTCGTGCCCGTCGACGTTCGGGATCTCGACGCCGGGCACGACCGCCGCCGACTCGCCGTGGCGCACCAGGAAGATCTCGGTGGCCCCGGGCGGCCGGCGGAAGCGGTGCTGGCGGTACTCGGTGGGGCGATCGTCGTCGGTCACGGCGCCGACCGTACCGACGACGGGTGGACGCCAGGCAACAGGGGGACGGCGTCGTCGTAGCCTGGTGGGCATGTGCCGCAACATCACCGAGCTCCGAGGGCTGGAGCCACCCGCCACCACCGAGGAGGTCGAGGCCGCCGCCCGGCAGTACGTGCGCAAGGTCTCCGGCATCCGCCACCCCAACGCCCAGGTCGAGGAGGCCTACGAGATCGCCATCGCCGAGATCGCCGAGATCACCGGTCGGCTCCTCGCCCAGTGCCCGCCGCGGCGCCAGCCGCCGATGAAGGAGCCCCCGCTCCGCATCATCGCCGCCCGCAAGGCGGCGGAGGCCTCCGCCGGCTGAGCGCCTACGCCTGGCCCTCCATGAGCGCCTCGACCAGCTGCTTGATCTCGGCCGGGGCCTTCGACGGCGAGCCGGAGTCGTAGGGCGGCTGCGGGTCGTACTCGATGCCGAGCTGGATGGCCATGGCCACCTCGGGGCCGTCGATCCGGCCGACGAGGGTGAGGGCCAGGTCGATCCCGGCCGACACGCCGGCGGCGGTGACGACCTTGCCGGCCTCGACGACCCGCTGCTCGGTGGGCTCGGCCCCGTAGCCGGCGAGGGCGTCGTAGGCGATCCAGTGGGTGGTGGCCGGCAGCCCGTCGAGGACGCCCGCCGCGCCCAGCACCAGCGCGCCGGTGCACACCGACGTCGTCCACGTCGTCGTCTCGTGGGCCGTCCTCACCCAGTCCACGATCGGGTGGCCGTCCTCGGCGAGGCGACGGGTGACGAAGCCGCCCGGCACCAGCACCATGTCGGGGCGGGGCACGTCGGCGAAGGTGGCGTCGACCTGGAGCTTCAGCAGGCCGGTGTCGTCGGGGACGATGCCCGCCTCGGCGGCGCACAGCACCACCTCGGTGTCGGGCCGGTTGACCAGCACCTGGTACGGGCCGATGAAGTCGAGGGCGGTGAAGCCCGGGTAGAGGCCGATGGCGACATGCATGGTTCCTCCTTGGGGTCGGCGATCACGCCGAGCGGCGGTTGAAGTGGTCCCGGTAGGCGGCCGGCGTGGTGCCGACCCGGCGGCGGAAGGCCCGGTGGAGGACCTCGGGTGACCGCAGGCCGACCTGGCGGGCGACGGCGCCGACGGTCAGGTCGGACGTCTCGAGGAGGCGGCGGGCGGCCTCGATCCGCAGGGCCTCGACCGCGGCGGCGGGCGATGTTCCCGTCTCGGCCCGGAACGCCCGCCCGAAGCTGCGGACGCTCATGCCGCAGCGCCGGGCCAGGACGGCGACGGAGAGATCCTCGTCGAGGTGGTCGGGCAGCCAGCGCTGGAGCTCGACGAGGATCGGGGTGCGGGCCGGGTCCGAGGACAGCTGGGCGCTGAACTGGTTCTGGCCGCCGGGGCGGCGGACGAAGACCACCAGCCAGCCGGCCACGGCGTGGGCCAGCTCGGCCCCGTGGTCGTGCTCGACGAGGGCGAGGGCGAGGTCGAGGGCGGCGGTGACCCCGGCAGAGGTCCAGCGGTCGCGGTCGTGGACGTAGATGCGGTCGGGGACGACCTCGATGTCGGGGTGGCGGGCGGCCAGGGCGTCGCAGCTCGCCCAGTGCGTCGTCGCCCGGTGCCCGTCGAGCAGGCCGGTGGCGGCCAGCACCTCGGCCCCGGTGCAGACCGAGGTGACCCGGCCGGCCCGGCGGCCGACGGCGCGCAGGTCGGCGACGAAGCCCTCGTCCCGGGCGGCGGCGTACGTGCCGAGCCCGCCCACGACCACGACCGTGTCGACGGAGACCC
>DASVEC010000347.1:0-10768 GCA_036380755.1 Iamia sp.
GTCGAGGGGGGGGCCGCCGGGGCAGGGCTGGCGGGCGAGACCACGGTGGTGGCGGCGCCGGCGCCGGCCCCGAGAGCGGCGGCCCCGGCGGCGATGGCGGCGGCCGGCAGGCCCGGCTCCATGTCGGGATCGGTGTGGAGCGGCGCCGATGCGATGCCGTGCTGCTCCTGGATGTGCTGGGCCCACTGGGCCACCTCGAGCGCGGAGGCGGGGCGCTTCTCGGGGTCCTTGTCCATCAGGGTGTGGATCAGGAGGCCGAGATCGTCGGGGATGTCGTAGTCGTCGAACGGCGGCGGGTCCTCGGTGTTGACCCGGTACATGATGGCCACGACCGACTCGTCCGCCTCCTTGACGAAGGGGGTCTTGCCGGTGCCGACGGCGCAGAGCATGGCGCCGAGGGCGTAGATGTCGCTGGCGGCCGAGGCCCGGGCACCCCGCAGCACCTCGGGCGCGGTGTAGGCGACGGTGCCCGTGATGACCCCGGTGGCCGTGCGCTGGGTGTCGCCGAAGCGGGCGATCCCGAAGTCGGCCAGCTTGTAGTCGCCGATGCGGGACGTGAGGACGTTGGCCGGCTTGATGTCGCGGTGGAGGATGCCGGCCTGGTGGGCGGCGCCGAGGGCGTCGCACATCTGGACCGTGACCCGCAGGACCTCCTCCCACGGGGCGGGACCGTGGTCGGCCAGCTTGGCCTGGAGCGACCCCGACGGGAGGTTCTCCATGGCCAGGAAGGGCAGGCCCTCCTCGGTCTGGCCGGCGTCGTACACCGTGACCACGTGGGGGTGCCACGACAGCGAGCCGATGGCCTGGCACTCGGCCTCGAACCGGCGCTTGGCGTCCTCGTCGGAGGGGTCGACGTTGGTCAGCACCTTGAGCGCCACCGTGCGCCGCAGCTTGGGCTGGTTGGCCCGGTACACGACCGCGAAGCCGCCGCGACCCAGCTCGCGCTCGACCTCGTACCCGGGGATCGCCACGCCTCCCTTGGAGAGGCTCGGTCCGTCACTCATCTCGTGACCCTTCCATCAGTCCGGGGCGATGCTACGTGGCGACCCGACCACGGCCGAGACCTGCCCCCCTGGTCGGGTCCCCCTCCCCTCCCCGGGAACCTTCTGGTCAGTCCCCGGTGTCGGGAGGCACCATCCGGGCGGCCTGCCACATCTCGTCGAAGCTCAGGATCCGCTGGGGCGTGACCGCGGTCGGCGGCACCGCCCGGACCCGGCGATGCTCGTGGTCCTCGGAGGAACCGAGGATGCGCCGGAGCGTGGGGTGATCGGCGACGCGGCGGACGGCGGGATCGTCGTGGGCCAGACGCTCGACGAGGGTCGACCGGAGGGCGGAGGTGCAGGAGAGCTGGAACTCCTGCCAGGCCCGCCGGGCGTCGGACCCGCTGTGGAGGTGGACGGGGGTGACGTACACCGAGCGCTGCCGACGGGCGAAGGAGACCGCCTCGAGGGGCACGCCGCTCTCCAGGGCGATCGACGAGCGCTGGTTCTGCCGCCACCACGCCTGGTGGACGAGGGCGAGACCGCTCGCTGCGTCCTCGTCCCCCCGGGCCGGGCCGAAGACGTCCTCGTGCTCCAACGTCGGCGCCTCGTCGAGGAAGCCGACGAGGAGGAGGATCCGCCAAGGCAGGTCGTCGGCCTTCCGGCGATCGATCCACCGGCTGATCGACTTGGCCAGCACCTCCCCGTCGCACAGCCACTCACCCGACTCGGCGGACACGGCGAGGTGGGACATGGAGTCGCGCTCGAGCATGTGGAACGTCCGGCTCCGCAGCGCCGTCAACGTGGTGCAGATCTTGGGATCGACGTAGACCCGGGAGCAGACCTCGTCATCGGTGCTGTGGATCTCGATCTCGGTGCCCCGGGCCAGCTGGTTGAACAGCTCCGCGAGGAAGACAGCCTCGCCCTCCTTCGGCTCGCCCCCGTCGCGCAGGCTCATGAGCACGTGGTCGGCCAGGGCGGCGTGGTCGATGTCGTGGAAGTGGGTGGTGCGATAGGCGTTGTCCTCGTCGCCGTCCTTGTCGACGACCTTGTCGAGGGGGAGGTAGGTCTGCGGGGTCAGCGCGCTCACGGCGATGCCCCCGGCGGCCAGGATCGACGTCCACGACGCCCGAGAGCCGGCCTGCTTGGCCAGGTCGTGGTACTGCGCCACGCGGTCGCGGGCCAGCGCCGAGATCGACAGCAGCCCCCGCCCCCGGACCAGGGCGAAGGCGGCCTCGAGCACGGCCCGGCGCTCCAGGTACGCCACCCGGGCGGCGGCGACGGTGAGATCCTCGTCGTTGGTCAGCAACCTGACGATGGCGCGGTGCCGCTCGATGGACCGCAGGTACACGGGCATGATCTCCCCGCCCTGCTCGTCGCCGGCCTTCTTGAGCCCCGCCACCTCGTCCTCCATCTTGGCGAACAGGTGGCACATGGCCTTGTCGGCGCTCGGCTCCCCTTCGTCGAGCAACCAGGCGTCCCGGTCGGGCTCGCACACCTCGACGCGCTTGGCGAACCGCTTCAGCGTGGCCACATCCGCCTCCCGCATGGCGTCGTAGCTCAGGTTGTAGAGGCGGAACGGTCGGCTCGGCAGCGTCTCGAGGAAGTCGAAGTCGCGCATCGAGTAGCCCAACGACACCAGCACGACCGGGCCCGAACCGAACATCTTCTTGATGACGCCCTGGAGCTCCGAGGGGACCTCGTCGTAGGCCTGGCGGGTGAATCGGAGCGTCGGGGGGTCGGACACTGTGCCGTGGGGCTTCACGTAGATCGGCCGGTACCGGTTGTCCTCGGGGCGGAAGTCGGGGATGGCGGGGACGTCCCGGGGCGACACCACCGAGACGAACTCCCGCTCCCCGACCTCGTCGAGCAACGACTGGTCGAGCAGCTCGTCGAAGTTGAAGTTGATGATGCCGTCGATGAAGCGGTGCTTCAGCAGATGCGCGAGCACCTCGTACCCGAGCTGGGTGGGGTGGCGGACGCGGTACTGCTCGCTGATCTCCTCCCGGAGCAGCTGGGCGCGGTGGGGCGTGCGGGCCAGCGCCGCCAGCGTCGTCTCGAAGTCGGGGTTGTCCTTGTCAGGGTCGTCGTGGTCGACCTCCGTCATGTTCCAGATGCGCTGGAGCCGCTTGACCTCGGCCTCGTACTCGCGCATCGAGGAGTGCTCCAGCCGCTCGATGAGGTGAGTCCGCAGGGCCTCCGAGCGGAGGAACCGCGACGCGCTCGCCCCCGCCCCGACCACGAAGAGGACGCGGGGCGCCGAGTTGGTCCTCCAGCCGGGCTCGCCGAAGGCGGAGACCCGAGCGTGGGAGGTCGGCAGTGAGTTTCGGATGTGGCGGCGGACCATGGCCTCGGCCAGATCCTCGATGTACCTGCCGCGTTCACCCTTGGCCGCGTCATCCCGAGCCAGCATGGTCCCTCCCCGTGGTCGCTTGCTGGGGCGTGACCCTAGTCAGGCACTGCTGCGACCGCTACAAACCAGCCTTGCTCCGGAGGAGGGCGGTGACGGCCTTGCCGTCGGCCTGGCCCTTGCTGGCCCGCATGAGCTGGCCGACGAAGAAGCCGGTCAGCTTCTTCTGGACCTTGTCGTCGCCGGTGCGGAACTCCTCCCACTCGGCCGCGTGGCCGGCGATGACCTCGTCGACCATGGCCTCCAGGGCACCGGTGTCCATGGCCTCGAAGCCCTTGGCCGCGGCGATCTCCTCGGGCGGGGCGCCGGACGTCAGCATCTCGGCCAGCACCGTCTTGGCCTGGGTGGCGGTGAGGGCGCCGGAGGTCTCCAGGGCGATCAGGGCCGCGAGCCGGGACGGGTCGACGTCGGCCCCGCCCTCGACGGACAGGTTCTGGCTCACGTGGACCAGGACGCGGACCGGGTCGGCGCCGGCGTCGATGGCCCCGTGGGCCTGGCCGTCCTGGCCCCGCTCGACGACGAGGGCGACCGTCTCGTCGGGCAGGGTCACGCCGGCCGCCGCGGCCAGGTCCTCGCGCCGGCGGGCGGGCATCGGCGGGAGGGCGGCACCGATCTGCTCGATCCACGCCGGATCGGGGTCGACCGGGAGCAGGTCGGGCTCGGGGAAGTACCGGTAGTCGTCGGCCTCCTCCTTCGAGCGCATCATCGAGGTGCGCCCCGACTCCTCGTTCCAGTGCCGTGTCTGCTGCTCGACCCGGCCGCCCTCGGCGAGGAGCTGGGCCTGGCGGGTGGCCTCGTACTCGATGGCCCGGCCGAGGCTGCGGATCGAGTTGAGGTTCTTGATCTCGCACCGGGTGCCGAGGGCGTCGCTACCGACGGGACGGACCGAGACGTTGGCGTCGACCCGCAGCGACCCCTCCTCCATCTTCCCGTCGCTCACCCCGGCGGCGACGAGGATCGATCGCAGCTCGGTGACGTACTGGCGGGCCTGCTCGGGGGTGCGCACGTGGGGCCGCGACACGATCTCCAGCAGCGGCACGCCGGCCCGGTTGTAGTCGACGAGCGAGTACTCGGCCCCGGTGATGCGGCCGTCACCGCCGACGTGGGTGGACTTGCCGGTGTCCTCCTCGAGGTGAGCTCGCTCCAGGCCCACGACGTGGCCGCCGGGCAGGGCCACGGTGCCCTCGCTCACGATGGGCAGGTCGTACTGCGAGATCTGGAAGTCCTTCGGCATGTCCGGGTAGAAGTAGTTCTTCCGGCTGAAGACCGAGCGGCGGATGTCGCCCCCGGTGGCCAGCCCGAAGCGGATGGCGAGCTCGATCGCCCGCTCGTTCACCACCGGCAGCGTGCCCGGCAGGCCCAAGGTCACCGGGTCGATGTTGGTGTTGGGCTCGTCGCCGAAGCGGTTGGGCGCGCTCGAGAACATCTTCGTCTGCGTCGCCAGCTCGGCGTGGACCTCGAGCCCGCACACCAGCTCGTAGGTGGTGCCGCCGGCCTCGACGGTGAAGATCTCGTCGCTGTCGACGGTGCTGAATTGAATCGGACCGGCGTCGGCGGAGCCGACCCCGCTAGGGCGGTGGGCGGGGTCGGCGGACGTGGTCATGGCGCGGCTCCCTCGAGGACGGTGGCGGTGCGGAACAGGTCGACCTCGTGCAGGGCGGGTGCCATCACCTGGACGCCCACGGGCAGGCCGTCGGCGCCGGTGCCGAACGGGATCGAGATGGCGGGGTCGCCCGAGAGGTTCGACGGGATGGTGCACACGTCGTTGAGGTACATGGTCAGCGGGTCGGCCGTCTTCTCCCCCAGCGGGAAGGCGGTGGTGGGCGAGGTCGGCGACAGCAGCACGTCCACATCGGCGTAGGCGGCGGCGAAGTCGCGGGCGATGAGGGTGCGGACCCGCTGGGCCTGGCCGTAGAAGGCGTCGTAGTAGCCGGCCGACAGGGCGTAGGTGCCGAGCATGATCCGTCGCTTGACCTCGGCCCCGAACCCCGCCGTGCGGGTGGCGACCATCATCTCGTGGGTCGTGGGGGCGTCGACCCGCAGCCCGTAGCGGACCCCGTCGAAGCGGGCCAGGTTGCTCGACGCCTCGGCCGGGGCGATCAGGTAGTAGGCGGAGAGCCCGTAGATGACGGCCGGGACCGAGACCTCGGTGACCTTGGCGCCGGCCGCGGCGAGGGCGTCGGCGGCGGACCGGACCTGGGCGGCCACCTCGGGGGCCACGCCCTCCATCTCGAGCATCTCGGTGACGAGGCCGACCCGCAGGCCCTCGACGCCGTCGCCGAGGTGGGCCAGGTAGTCGGGCTGGGCCTCGGGGGTCGAGGTGGAGTCCATCGGGTCGTGGCCGCCGATGACCTGGAGCGCCAGGGCGGCGTCGGCCACGGTGCGGGCGAAGGGGCCGATCTGGTCGAGGCTCGACGCGAAGGCGATCAGGCCGTAGCGGCTGACCCGGCCGTAGGTGGGCTTGAGCCCGACCACGCCGCACAGGGCGGCCGGCTGGCGGATCGAGCCGCCGGTGTCGGAGCCGAAGGCCAGCGGGGTGAACCCGGCGGCCACGGCGGCGGCGCTCCCGCCCGAGGACCCGCCGGGCACGCGGGTGTGGTCGAGCGGGTTGCGGGTCGGGCCGAAGGCCGAGTTCTCGGTCGAGCTGCCCATGGCGAACTCGTCGAGGTTGGTCTTGCCCACGACCACGGCGCCGGCCGCGGCCAGGCGCTG
This sequence comes from Iamia sp., assembly GCA_036380755.1. Lineage (GTDB taxonomy): Bacteria > Actinomycetota > Acidimicrobiia > Acidimicrobiales > Iamiaceae > Iamia. The sequence continues at coordinate 6,103 of DASVEC010000347.1, forward strand.
GACGACCGTGCCGTCGTAGGGCGGGACCCAGCCCTCGAGGATCTTCGAGGCGCAGGTGGTGGGCACGCCCCGGGTGCACATGTTGTCCTTGAGGGCGACGGGCACGCCGGCCAGCGGGCCGGGGTCGTCACCGGCGGCGACGGCGGCATCGACGGCATCGGCGGCGGCGCGGGCGCCCTCGGCGTCGACGTGGAGGAAGGCGTGGACGTCGCCGTCGCCGGCCTCGATGGCCGCCAGGTGCTCGTCGACCAGCTGGCGGGCCGACCACTGGCCGTCGCGCACGCCGGCGGCGACCTCGGTGGCCGAGATGAAGGAGCTGGTGCTGTCGCTGCTCATTGGCGCTCCTCCAGCTCGACGCGGGTGATCGCCTGGGCCGCTCGGCGCGAGCGCCGATGACCCACACCGTGCTGTCTGGTTCGCTCGCTGCGCTCGCTCACGGGGCCTCACCCAGGATCGGCGGGACCTGGTAGCGACCGTCCTCGACGGCCGGGCCGGCGGCCAGGACGTCGGCGGGGTCGAGGGTGGGACCGGGCTCGTCGGGGCGGAACACGTTGACGAGCGGCAGCGGGTGGGCGGTGGGCGGCACGTCGGCCAGGTCCAGCGCCTCCACGTCCTCGGCGTGCTCGAGCACCGCCGCCAGCTGGCCGGTGAAGGTCCCCAGCTCGTCGTCGCTCAGCTCCAGACGGGCGAGGCGGGCCACGTGGGCCACGTCGTCGCGGGTGATCCTGTCAACCATCGCGGCGATCGTAGGCGGGGGCCGCCGGACGACCCGCAGGGGATCGCCCGGGCGCGGGGGCGAGGGCCCTCAGCCGGCGAAGCGGGCGGGGGCGGTGACCGGCTGGGCCGCGGGCGCCGCGGCGGGCGGCGGTGGGGTGACGGCCTCGACGAGGACCTGCACGTCGACGTAGCCGAAGCAGATCACGTTCGGGAAGGCCCGAGGCGTGGGACGGCGGGCGCCGCCCTCCCGGCCGGCGTCGACGCGGAAGGTGCTCTGGTCGAGGCAGACCCGGATGTCGAAGGAGTAGAGGCCCGGGGTGGTGGCGGCGCCGGCCCAGACGTCGTCCTCGTAGGTCAGACCGGGGGGCAGGCTGCCGTTGGCGACCGGGGTGGAGTAGCCGGCGGGCGCGGCGCGCACGGCGGCCTGGAGCTGGGCGAAGCCACTGCTGTCACCGCTGTCCTCCTCCTCGTCCTCGAAGAAGCCGATGGGGTCGGGGCGCTCGCCCACGTCGATGGTCTGGCGATCGGTGTCGTTCGGCGGCGTGCCGAGGTCCTCCTTGCACGACACGACGATCTCGACCTCGTCGGTGATCTCCATCGTGTAGGTGTCGTCGGCGCTCGTGGTGTAGCCCACCCCCGGCTCGACGGTGACGGTCAGGTCGCCGGTCTCGAGCTCGTCGAGCTCGAACTCGACCTCGCCCCAGGCCTCGCCGGCCGCGACGTCGACCGCGGTCGGCGGGTCGACGAGATCGTCGGCCAGGCTGCCGGTGAAGGTGATCCCCACGGCCACGTCGGCCTCGACCTCGTAGTCGAGCTCGAGGAAGACGAACCCGAGGGGGTCCTCCTCGGTGTGCAGGACGCCGTCGCAGTCCTCGTAGGCGTAGATCGACGGACCGAAGGCGTCGACGTAGACGACCTCGGGGCCGTCGAGGTCAGGGACCTGGCCCGGAGCCGGACCCGCCCCTCCGACCACGACCGCCGTCGCCACGATGCCGGACACGAACCACGCGCGGTTCCGCCGCGCCCTCCCGCTCTTCATCGGGCGAGCATGGCACACCGCGACGCCCGACCACAATTCGTAGCCGAGCCAACACCCTTCGAAGTGGTCAGCCGGTGAGCCGAGCGGCGGCGGCGACCGGGGTGGCCGCCGTGGCCGGGGGCGGAGGCGGCGTCGCGCCTCCCGAGACGACGATGCGCACGTCGGCCGACCCGATGCACAGGGTGTTCGGCAGGTCGCCCTGGTCGACCACCAACGACGCCTCGCACAGCTGGACCTGGAAGGCGTAGGTGCCCGGCGTGGTGGCGGTGCCGGACCAGACGCCACGGTCGAGGGTCAGCCCGGGCGGCAGGGCGCCGGCGACGCGGAGCCCCTGCTCGTCGCCGGGGTGGACACCGAGGTCGGCCGGTTGCTGGCCCGGCGAGATCGTCTGGTCGGCCGTGCCCGGATCGAGCTCCAAAGGGATGGTGCAGTCTTCGACCGTCTCGGCCTCGCCCGTGACCTCGACGGTGCCGGACGACGGGTCGCCCAGCTCGTGGTCCGCGCCCGGCTCGAGGGCGACGGTCAGGCTCCCGACGGCATCGGCCGGGAGGACGAACGGGATGGCCGAGTAGCGGGCCTCGGCGGCCGCCGAGATCGAGCTGACCGGGTCGATCAGGTCGTCGGCCAGGTCGCCCGAGAACGACACGCCGACCTCGATGGTGGCCGGGCCGTCGGAGTCACGGCTGACCACGACGAAGCCGTCGACGACGGTGGCGACGTGGCGCACGCCGTCGCAGGTGACGTAGGCCGCGAGCCGCGGCGCCACCGGCACGCCCAGCGACACGCTCGGCGGATCGGGCGCCTGCGCAGGTGCCGGTGCGCCGGCCACCACGACGGCGATCGCCAGGGCACCCGCCGTCACCATGCCGCGCCGCCTCTGGCCCCGCCGCCGGCCCATCAGGCCAGGATCTTGGTGCAGAAGGCGGTGACGGCCTCGACCACGGCCGGACCGTCGTGGTCGAGCGTGACCACGTGGTAGCTGTCGGGGGCGGTGACCCGCTCGACCGGGCCGCTGACCGAGTCGGCCAGCACGTCGCTGTTGCGGGGGTCGACCACGTGATCCTGCGGGCTGTTGACCACCAGCACCGGGCACGAGATGCGCCCGAGGCGGCCCTCGAGCTCGGCCGCGGCGTCGAACAGGGTGAGCAGGGGCCGCAGCGGGGTCTCGGGGTAGGCCGACTCGCTGACCCCCTCCTTGGCGATGTCCGACCCGATGCCGGGCATCACCTCGTCGCCCCCGGCGATCATGGCCTCGATGGCGTCGCGCATCCCCTCGGGCGGGGTGACGACGGCGTTGAGGCAGGCGATCCCGGCGATCTCGGGGTGGTCGGAGGCCAGCCAGGCGGTGAGGGCACCGCCCATCGACAGTCCCACGACCGCCACCTTCTCGCAGCGGGCAGCGAGGGCGACGTAGGCGTCCTCGGCCGCGCCGAGCCAGTCGGCGAAGCCCGTGTCGAGCATGTCCTGCACCGACGTGCCGTGCCCGGGGAGCAGCGGCAGGTCGACGGTGAAGCCGGCCGCGGCGAGCGCCTCGGCCACCGGCCGCATCGAGTGCGGGTTGCCGGTGAACCCGTGGACGACGAGCACGCCGGCGTCTCCCCCGGCGGACGACCAGGGCTCGGCGCCCTCGATGATCGGTGCGGTCACGATGCAGCCTCCGTCGGGGCGTCGAGTGGATCGGTACTGTACGGCAGGTGACCGACACGGCCGATCCTCGGCGTCTCACCAGCCAGGGTCGGGAGCGACGACTGCAGCTCATCGACGCGGCCGGCGAGCTGTTCGCCGATCGCGGCTACGACGACACCCGCATCGTCGACATCGTCGAGCGGGCCGGCGTGGCCAAGGGCCTCTTCTACTGGTACTTCGAGAACAAGGAGGCGCTGTTCCGCGACCTGGTGGAGCAGAACCGCCTCCAGCTCCGGCGGGCGCAGGCAGAGGCCATCGATCCCGACGCCGAGCCGCTGCGCCGCATCCGCCAGGGCGCCGAGGCCTCCGTCCTCTACATGGCCCAGCACGCCCGGCTCTTCTCGCTGATCGAGGTGGAGACGGTCGAGGTCCAGCTGGCCGACGTCCTCCGCCAGGGCACCGAGGTCCACGCCCGGGACGTGGCCGCCATCGTGGCCGAGGGCATCGCCGACGGCACCGTGCGCGACGAGGATCCGCTCCTGCTCGCCTACGGCGTGGTGGGCGCGGTCGGGTACTACGGCCACTTCCAGCGCACCGGTCGCGTCGCCATGGAGATCGACGAGCTGGCCGCCTTCGTGGGCCGGTTCGTCGTCTGCTCGCTGGCGGCCGACGAGGCCATCGCCCGCCGGGTCATCGCCCCTGCCTGACCGTCCGGCCCGGGCGTGTTCCTGCGGGTAACGTGCCCGCCGATCCCGATCGATGATCCCCGGAGGACACCCAGTGGCGCAGTTCCTGACCGACGAGTGGCTCGAGCAGGCCAAGAACATCCGCGAGGAGTACCGCGGCAAGGCCGGGGCCCCGCCCCACGTGGTGAAGATGAACCTCAACATCAAGGACTGCCCCGACGGCGTCGGCAGCGGCGGCGTGATGGAGGCCCACATGGACTCCACCGGCGGCGAGATGGAGATGGACATGGGCCACCTCGACGAGCCCCAGCTGACCGTCACCCTCCCCTACGACATCGCCAAGGCGATCCTCGTCGAGGGCAACCCGCAGGCGGGGATGCAGGCCTTCATGTCGGGCCAGATCCAGGTCACCGGCGACATGACCAAGCTGATGGCCATGCAGTCCGGGGCCATCGACCCGGTCCAGGCCGAGATCGCGGCCAAGATCCAGGCCATCACCGACTGACCGTCAGCAGCCGGGTCGGTCGTCAGTCGGTGAGGGTGCTGGCGGTGGGGACGGGCACGCCGTGGAGCTCGGCGTCGACCTCCATGGGCTCCT
>DASVEC010000348.1:0-4568 GCA_036380755.1 Iamia sp.
CGTCGAGGAGCGCTTCGAGCTCGGTCTCGACGACCTCCAGGACGAGGTGGCCGACGACGTGACGGCCGGTCGCGAGTTCGACTCGCTGGCCGACGCCCGCTCCTTCGTCCGCACCGGCGAGGCCCGCGAGCCCGCCCCCACCACGACCACGACGACCACCGAGGACCGGCCCTCCACGACGACCACCACCACCGAGGCCGGCTCCACCACGACGGCCGGCCAGGCCACGAACGTCCCGCCGACCACGGCCGGGCCGTGACCGGGCGAGGCCCGCACTCGTGATCGAACGCCTGCGGCGCAACGCCGAGCTCACCCTGCTCCTCATGGGCATGGCCGTCTTCGGCGGCGCCTACGCCCTGGCCACGTTGGGCAAGACGGCCTCGGTCCCCGCCGGCATCGGCCCCTTCCTCGCCCTCGTCGTCGCCCTGTTCGTGGTGGCCCACCTCGCCGTCCGCCGCCTCGCCCCTGGTGCCGACGGCACCCTCCTGCCGCTGGCCGGCCTGCTCAACGGCATCGGCTACGTGTTCATCGCCCGGCTCGACGAGGAGCTGGCGTCACGGCAGGCGCTCTGGACGGCGGTCGGCATCGCCGCCTTCATCGCCACCCTGTGGTTCGTCAAGCGGCCCCGCGACCTCGAGCGCTACCGCTACAGCGCCCTGCTCGCCGCCATCGGCCTCATCATGATGCCCCTCCTCCCGGTGCTGGGCCTCCAGGTGAAGGGGGCGCGCATCTGGATCCAGCTGGGCCCGCTCACCTTCCAGCCCGGCGAGGTGGCCAAGCTGCTCCTGGCCATCTTCTTCGCCGGCTACCTCGTCGAGAAGCGCGAGCTGCTGGCCCTGGCGTCATGGCCCCGGAGCCGGCCGATCCTCCCCGACCCCAAGCACCTCGGCCCCGTGCTGGTGGCCTGGGGCGTCGCCCTGGTCGTGATCATGGCCGAGAAGGACCTGGGCACCGCCCTCCTCTTCTTCAGCCTCTTCATGGTGATGCTGTGGGTCTCGACCGGACGGGCCCGCTACCTGATCGTCGGCTTCGGCCTCTTCGCCATCGGCGCCTTCGTGGCCTGGCTGATCTTCGCTCACGTCCAGCTGCGAGTGACCAACTGGTTCGACCCGTACTCCGACGCCGACGGTGGCGGCTTCCAGATCCTCCAGGGCTGGTACGCCCTCGCCGACGGGGGCATCGCCGGTCGCGGCCTCGGGCTCGGGCTCGGCAACCGGGTGCCGGAGGCCGAGAACGACTTCATCTTCGCCATCATCGGCGAGGAGCTGGGCCTCCTGGGCACGACGGCGATCCTGGTCGCCTTCCTGCTGATCGTCGGCTCCGGCCTGCGGGTCGCGGTCAGCCAGACCGGGTCCTTCGAGAAGCTGCTGGCCACCGGTCTGACCGCCCTCATGGGCATCCAGGCCTTCATCATCCTGGGCGGCGTGACCCGGGTCCTCCCCCTCACCGGCGTGGTGCTCCCCTTCGTGTCGTTCGGGGGCTCGGCCCTCCTCGCCAACTACGTGCTGCTCGCCCTCCTGGTCCGCCTGTCCGACGACGCCAACGTCCGCGCCCAGCGCCGGGCCCGGCGCGCTCCCGTCCCGGCGAGTGCGCCATGACCATGGACCGCCAGATCAAGAAGCTGGGCATCGCCCTCGCCGTCTGCTTCGGGATCCTCTTCGCCCAGCTGAACTACATCCAGTTCTGGGGGGCCGAGTCGATCAACGACCGGCCCGGCAACAGCCGCCAGGAGCAGCGTCAGTTCAACATGCCGCGGGGCGACATCCGCACCATCGACGGCGTGGTGGTCGCCACCTCCGAGGAGCAGGGCGAGGGCTTCGCCTACCGCCGGCTGTACCCCGAGGGGGCGCTGTTCGGCGGCGTCACCGGCTACTACAGCTTCAACCTGGGCAACACCGGCGTGGAGGCGACCTACGACGACGACCTCTCGGGCTCCAACCCCGAGATCTCGCTGAGCCGCCTCTCGGACGTGTTCAGCGAGCGAGAGAACTTCGGGAACGTCGAGCTGACGCTGTCGGCCGCCGTCCAGCGTGTCGCCACCGAGCAGCTCGGCGACCGGGAGGGCTCGGTCGTCGCCCTCGACCCCCGCACCGGGGCCATCGACGCCATCGTCAGCTTCCCGTCCTTCGATCCGGGTCCGCTCGCCACCAACGACTCCGAGAGCGTCGACGTCAAGGAGTTCCTCGACGCCGATCCCGAGAACCCCCTGCTGTTCCGGGCCTACCAGGAGATCTTCTTCCCCGGCTCCACCTTCAAGGTCGTCACCGCGGCCGGGGGCGTCGAGCGCGACGGCGTCACCGAGGCCCAGCCCGACTACCCGCGCCAGCAGACCTTCGACATCGACTTCACCGACAACGACCTCAACAACTTCGGCGGGGGCACGTGCGGGGGCACGCTGTTCCAGATCCTCCAGGTGTCCTGCAACACCGCCTTCGCCCAGATGGGCGTCGACCTGGGGTCCGCCAACCTGGCCGGGGTGGCCAACGGCTTCGGCTTCAACGAGGAGATCCCCGTCGATCTCCCCAACCCGGCGGTGTCGGTGATCCCCGAGACCTTCCCCACCGACGAGGGCAACGGTCCCCTGGCCCGGGCCTCGATCGGTCAGGGCGACGTCCAGGCCAGCCCGCTGCAGATGGCCCTCGTGGCCGCGGGGATCGCCAACGGCGGCTCGGTGATGACGCCCCACGTGATGGGCCGGATCACCGACCAGGACGGCGAGGAGATCCGGTCCTACGAGGAGACCGAGTGGCGCCGGGCGGTGTCGGCCGACGCCGCCGACGTGGTCCGCCGGGGGATGATCGCCACGGCCACCGGGGGATCGGCCGAGGGCCTGCTCATCGACGGCATGGAGGTCGGCGGCAAGACGGGCACGGCCCAGCTGGGCACCGACCCGCCCCGCTCGCACGCCTGGATCATCGGCTTCGCCGGTCCCGAGGGCCAGCCGGCCGAGGTGGCCGTGGCCGTGATCGTCCAGGGCCAACCCGGGGCCAGCGAGCAGACCGGCGGCACCGTCGCCGCCCCCATCGCCCGGGCCGTGATGGAGGCCGTGCTGGCCGAGCGGGGCGGCCGGTGATTCCGGGCGCTGCTGTCGCCGCCCGGTCGACCCCTAACGTTGGCGGTCGCCGATCATGAGTGACGACGACCGCCCCACCTACAACGGCCGCTACGAGGTCCAGCGCCGGGTCGCCCGCGGCGGGATGGCCGACGTCTTCTTGGCCAAGGACCTCCTGCTGGCCCGGCCGGTCGCGGTCAAGGTCCTGTTCCCGGAGTTCGCCAGCGACCCCGCCTTCGTGGCCCGGTTCCGCCGCGAGGCCCAAGCCGCCGCCAACCTCAACCACCCCAACATCGTGGGCGTCTACGACTGGGGCCAGGAGGGCGGCACCTACTACATCGTCATGGAGTTCATCGACGGGCGCAGCCTGTCGGAGATCCTCCGCACCCAGGGCACGCCCCCGGCCAAGACGGCCGCCGGCATCGCCGCCGACGTGGCCGCCGCCCTCGGCTTCGCCCACCGCAACGGGGTCGTCCACCGCGACATCAAGCCCGGCAACATCATGATCACCAACGGCGGTCACGTGAAGGTGGCCGACTTCGGGATCGCCCGGGCCATGCACGCCTCGGCCGAGGACAACCTGACCCAGACCGGGTCGGTGATGGGCACGGCCACCTACTTCTCGCCCGAGCAGGCCCAGGGTCACAACGTCGACCAGCGCAGCGACCTCTACTCGCTGGGCATCGTCATGTACGAGATGGCCCACGGGAAGCCGCCCTTCGTGGCCGACAGCCCCATCGCGGTGGCGTACAAGCACGTCCAGGAACCGCCGGCGCCGCTGCGCGAGGCCCACCCCGAGGTCCCGGCGGGCTACGAGGCCATCACCATGCGCCTCCTGGCCAAGGCCCCCGACGACCGCTATCCCGACGCCGAGGCCCTGCGATCCGACCTCCGTCGCTTCACCGAGGGCCAGAAGGTCCACGCCCCGGCCGTCGTGGCCGGGGCCGCCGCGGCCGGCGCGGGGGCGGCCGCCATCGGCGCCGCCGCCGGGACCGGGGCCATCCCGTCGGCCGCCACCGCCGCGCCCACCGACGGCACCGGAGCCGGTCCGGTCGCCGCCGGCACAGGAGTCGGTCGGGCCCTGCCGCCCGCCCCTCCCCCACCGGAGCCCGACTACGAGCAGGCCCGCCGGTCGCGCACGGGGTGGTTCATCCTCCTGCTGGTGGTGCTGCTCGGTGTCCTGGGCGGGCTGCTGTGGCTCTTCGCCTCCACGCTGGGCATCGGCGACTCCACCGCCGTCGAGGTCCCGGACGTCACCGGCCAGCCCTTCGCCGAGGCGCGCGACGCCCTGACCGCCGAGGGCTTCGTGGTCGACCCAGTGCCCCAGCGCCAGGCCAGCGACTCGGTCCCGGTCGACGACGTGATCAGCCAGGACCCGCCCGGGGGCGAGGAGGTCGACGAGGGCAGCACCGTCAGGCTGGTGGTGTCGAGCGGCCCGGCCGCGGCCGAGCAGGTCCCGATCCCCGATGTCGTCGGCCGGCAGTACGACGAGGCCGTCGACCTGCTCGTCGCCGCC
>DASVEC010000349.1:0-7613 GCA_036380755.1 Iamia sp.
CTTACGCCGGTCGACCGCCCCGTCGACCAGCACTTCCAGCGGACCGATCGGCCGGCCACGTGGGGCGTCGTCACCATCGACGGCGTCGACGTCGCCGTCGGCGTGGGCGAGCCGGACCCGCAGAACCACGGCCGCCCCACCGAGCGCAGCGGACACGGGGGAAGCGCCGGGCCCACCGAGGTGGCGCACGAGGGCGCCGGCTTCCTGCGGGAGCCCGACGAGCCGTGCTCGGTCGTCACCGTCCGGGTCCACGTGCCCGTCCCCGACGGTGGGCGGGTCAGCGAGGGCGATCCCACCGGCGAGAGCACCGCCCGGGCTCGCGCCGACTGGCGCATCGACCTGGTCCTCGACGCGGTGATCGGCGCGGACGACGCCGTGATCGACTGCGCCGACCGCGGCACGGGCGAGCCCCGGCCGCCGACCGGCGCCCGCTGCGGACCGCTGCCCGACCCCGGCATCACCGAGTACCCGCTGTTCCCCGACCGGCCCGACCACACCCCCGGGCTGCCCGAGCCGGTCGAGCGGCCCGAGGCCGTGTACTTCGAGGCCGAGGCGTGGGACGGCTTCCCGATCTACGTCGGTCTCAGCGGCGACCTGCTGTGCATCAAGGCCTCGTCCTTCGACAACGGCGGGTGCACGGGTGGGCCGCCGATGCTGGGCCGGGCCATCCAGGAGGTGGCCGACCCGGAGACCGGCGACCCCGGCGGCGTGGTGTTCCTCCGCCGGTACCCGGAGGGGACCGAGACCACGGAGGTGATCGGTGCCGATGGCCCGCTCGACGATGCCGTGATCACCGTGGCTCCCGACGGCGAGTGGTTCGTCGCCTGGGTCCCGCACCCCTACACCTCGCTGCGGCTCGACGGGGACGGTCCGATCGTCCACCGCGACGCCGACGGCGAACCGGTGGACGAGCCGGGGAGCTAGCGACCGGCGACCACCTCGGCGGTGGCGTCGAGGCAGCGGAGGTCGACGGTGCCGGGCACCAGGACCAGCTCGTCGACCCCGGCGGCCTCGGCGTCGTCGAGCACCTGGCGGATGTCGTCGGGACCGGCGACCCAGCACTCGGCGGCCATGGCCTCGGCGAACTCCAGCCCGAAGATGGCGAGGTACCGCGCCGCGAACGACCGCAGCGTCGCCAGCGGCTCGTCGACCCCGACGACGTAGAAGCAGCCGCTCAGCTTGCGGGGCGGGGGCCGGCCGGCCTCGGCGAAGACCCGGTCGGCCAGCTGGTTGGTGGTGCGCATCTCGGAGCCCTTGCCGGCCACGCTGAAGCCGGTGATGCCGTCGGCCCACGCCGCCGCCCGGGCCATCGAGCGCGGGCCCATGGGCGAGGCGAGCACCGGCACGCCGTCGGGGCGGACGGGAGGCGGGCCCACCGGGTCGGCCCCGGCGAAGGGCGGCTCGCCGGCGAGGAGCCGGCGCACCTCGGCCACGCACTCGTCGAGCCGAGCGTGGCGCCGCTCGTACGGCGCCTCGGCGGCCCGATAGTCGTGCCCCCGCCCGCCCACGCCGACCCCGAGGGTGAACCGCCCGCCGGCCAGGTGGTCGAGCGTGGCGACCTGCTTGGCCACCAGCGCCGGCGGGTGCATCGGCAGGATCCAGATGTTGGCGATGACCTCGACCCGCTCGGTCACCGCCGCCGCGGCGGCCAGCGTGGTGGCGATCTCGGGGTTGTCGAAGGTGATCCGCTCCCCCGCCGACACGCTGGAGAAGGGCCCGGCGTCGATGCCCCGGCTCCAGTCCACGGTGGTGCCCGGGCCGTACCCCGGCGCCATGGTGGGCAGTGCGACCCCGACGTCCATCGAGCGAACCTAGACCCAACGGTCGCGGCGGCTCGGGACTTGGCTGGGTCATGCGGACGAACGGGCTCGTGGGGGTGGGGCTGGCCGTGCTCGCCCTGGCGATCGCCGGGATCGTGGTGGCGGCCGACGACGCGGAGACCGCGCCGGTCCTGGTGGACGCCCCGTCGGTCGAGAGCACCTCGACGACCGAGCCCACCCCCACCTTCGTGATGGGCGACGTGGACGCCATCGCCGTCGAGGTCAGCCCGCGGACGGGCCTGGCCGACGGCGAGGTCGTGACCCTGACGGTCGACGGGGCCGACGGGCTCCCCCACGACGCCATCGTCCTCATGTGCACCGGCGAGGTGCACGACGACACCTCGGCCGTCGCCGGCTGCGACACCGGTTCGGTGACGACGCCCGCCGGCCAGGTCGGGCCCGACGTCGTCGAGGGCGACCAGGAGGTCACGGTGAGCCGCTTCCTCCGTGTCGGCTCGCGGGAGACCTACGACTGCGCCACCGAGCCCGCCGGCTGCATCCTCGTCCTGGGGCCGTACCGCCTCCCGGCGACCGCGGTGGCCATCCCCCTCGCCTTCGCCGACCTCCCCGTGGCCGAACCCGAGGTGACGTTCGGGCCGACCACGGGGCTGACCGCCGACCAGACCGTCACCGTCGACGCCCGCGGGCTGCGGCCCTACGCCTGGTACCGGGTCAGCCAGTGCGCCCCGGCCGAGCCCCACCTCGCCGACGTCCAACCGTGGTCGTGCGACGGGCAGACGCTCGTCGGCCACGCCGCCGACGCCGACGGGACCGTGCACCTCACCACCCCTGTCCACGCTGCGATCTACCCGCCCGAGGGGCGGGTCGACTGCACCGACACCACCTGCGCCCTCGTGGTCGAGCAGGAGGACGCCCTCCGGACCGCGGGGGCGACCGAGATCACCTTGGCCGGCGACGTGGTGGCGCCCGAGCCCCGCCTGACGCTCGACCCGCCCGGGCCCTACGCCGACGGGCAGGAGGTCACCGTACGGGGCACCGGCTTCCCGCCGGGGCGGGACCTGGGCGGCGAGATCGGCCAGTGCCCGGCCGACCGCGACACCCGGTACGAGGAGCGCTGCGTCTACGACCTCGATCCTGTGGTCGTCGCCGAGGACGGCACGCTCACCCTCACCCGGACCCTCCGGGCGTCGCTCCACCTCACCGGCTCCTGCGCCGACACGGGGTGCGTCCTCGGCTGGGTGATCCCCAAGGGGGCGACGGTGGCCCCCGTGCCCGTCGAGGTGACCTAGGGGATCGACCAGTCGACCGGGTCGCGGCCGGCGGCCTGGAGGGCGGCGTTGGCCCGGCTGAAGGGGCGGCTGCCGAAGAAGCCCCGGTGGGCGCTCAGGGGCGACGGGTGGGGCGACTCGATGACGACGTGGCGGGACGTGTCGACCAGGGCCTTCTTCCTCCGGGCCGACGACCCCCAGAGGATGAAGACGACCCGCTCCGGCTTGTCGTTCACGGCCTGGATCACGGCGTCGGTGAACGTCTCCCACCCCTTGCCCTGGTGGGAGGCGGCCTGGCGGGCGCGGACGGTCAGCGTGGCGTTGAGGAGCAGGACGCCCTGGCGGGCCCAGGCGTCGAGGTTGCCGTGGTCCGGGCGGGGCAGGCCCAGGTCCGACTCCAGCTCGGTGTAGATGTTCACCAGCGACGGGGGCACGTCGACCCCGGGCCGCACCGAGAAGCACAGCCCGTGGGCCTGGCCCGGCCCGTGGTACGGGTCCTGGCCCAGGATCAGCACCTTCACGTCGGCGTAGGGCGTGAGGTGGAGGGCGGTGAAGACGTCCTCGGCCGGCGGGAAGACCTGGTGGCGGCGCCGCTCGCCGTCGACGAAGGCGCGCAGCTCGGCGAAGTAGGGCTTCTCCAGCTCGGCCCGGAGGATCGGGTTCCAGTCGGTGGTCGCCATGTCGGCCGGACCCTAGAGCGGCAGACTGACCTGATGAGCGACACGCAGATCTGGTCGGCAACGGGGATCGAGGTCCACCAGGTGGTGGTCGGCCCGATGGACAACAACGTCTACGTGGTGCGCTGCACCGAGACCGGGGACGCCGTCCTCCTCGACGCCGCCAACGAGCACGAGCGGCTGCTCGAGCTGTGCCAGGCCCTCGGCGTGCGCCGGGTACTGGAGACGCACGGTCACTGGGACCACATCCAGGCCGTCCCCGAGCTGCGCGACGCCGGCTACGACGTCGCCGTCACCGAGGCCGACGCCGCCATGTTGCCCAGCTACGACTCGACCATCGACGACGAGGACGTCATCGAGGTCGGCCGGCTCCGCCTCCACGCCCACCACACCCCGGGTCACACCCCGGGCTCGGTGTGCTTCACCGTCGAGGACACCCCGCTGCTGTTCAGCGGCGACACCCTCTTCCCCGGGGGCCCCGGCAACACGAGCTTCGAGGGCGGCGACTTCCCCACGATCATGCGCTCGCTGGAGGAGCGGCTCTTCACCCTCCCCGACGAGACCCTCGTCCTCCCCGGCCACGGCGACCAGACCACCATCGGCACCGAGCGGCCGCACCTGGACACGTGGGCCGAGCGGGGGTGGTAGGCGAGGCGCTGCCGTCGCCGCTGCGGCCGCTCGACCACACGCCGGTCCACACCGACGACCTGCCGCCGACGCCGATCCGCGACCGGGCCATCCCGGCCACGGCGTGGGTCGAGGCGCCCGCCGGCCTGCTGGCCCTCGGCACCGACCTGCCCGACGCGCCGGTCGCCCGCTACATCCGCCGCATCGGGCCCTGGCTGCTGTGGCGGGCCGGCCCGCCCAACAAGGGCGACGCCCGGATGTGGGCGGCCCGCGCCGACGACCTGGCCGTGGCCCACACCTTCCGCATGTTCTCCGACGGCCGGGGCGACGGCACCGGTCCCTCCGGCACCAACCACGAGCGCTTCCGCACGTGGAAGGAGGACCTCCGCGACGCGGTCTAGGTCTCGGCCTTCTCCTCGGCCTTGCCGAGGTCGAGGGTGTCGGGCTGGGCCTCGTCGTGGGTCTTGGTGGCGTTGGCGATGATCTCGGGGTCGATCATCCCCCGCGACACCCAGCCCCGCTCCTCGGCCCACACCATCACCGGCGGGAGGATCACCAGCGCCGACAGCAGGGCGACGAGGACGTTCATGGCCACGATGATCCCGAAGTCGCGCAGGAGCGGGAGCGACGAGGTGGCGATCACGCCCACGCCGACGATGGCGGTCATGCCCGAGACGATGAACGCCCGGCCGGTGCGGGCCGCGACCACGTCGGCCGCCGACTGCGGCGCGAGGCCTCGACGCCGCTCCTCCAAGAACCGCAGGAGGATCAGCGAGGTGAACTCCGTGCACACGGCGATCACCAGCGGACCACCGACCGCCGTCATCGGGCTCAGCTTGAGGCTGAAGACGTAGGCCACCAGCGAGGCCATCCCCACGGCGATGAGCACGGGGACCAGCGACAGCAGCGATCGCACGACGCTCTTGAGCCGCACGGTGAGGAAGGCGAAGACGAACAGGATCGACAGGTAGGTCAGCAGCACCCGGTTGGACTCGAGGTTCTCGAGCAGGCCCACGCCCACCACCGCCAGCCCCGACGGGGTGGCGCGCACGTCGCCCGGCGGGTTCACCGTGTCCCGGATCTCGTTGACCATCACGGCCCGCTCGTCGAGCGAGCTGGGCCGGGTGGTGAAGAGGATGTTGAGGGCGTGATCCTCGTCGGTGTCGGCCACGGTGAAGGTCCGCACCGCCTCGGGCGCGGCGGCGTAGGCCTTGGTGATCTCCTCACCGGTCGGCGCGAACGGGGTCGTCCCCTCGATCTCGATGAGGAAGCTGATCGGCGTGAGGATGCTGGACGCCCGGTTCAGCAGCTCGGGGTACTCGGCGAGCGTGTCGTTGGTGAACTCGTGGAGGTACTCGATGGTCGCGTCGTCGAACAGCTCCTCCTCGCTGTCGGCCACGACGTAGGTGCCCAGCTCGCTGGACGAGTCGACCTCGCGCTCGAGGGTGGCGATGTCCTTGCGGTTCTGGGAGTCCTGGTTGACCCACTGCACCGGGTCGGTCTGCAGCGTCAGCTTGTCCTCGACGTAGATGCCGCCGAGGAAGATCACCAGGCTGGCTGCCATCAGTGGCAGCGCCGTCCGGGGCGACAGCGAGCCCAGCCACACGGTGAGACGGCCGAGCGCGCCCTCGCGGAAGTCACGGCCCTTGGTCGGCGACTTGAACTCGCGGATGCCCAGGGCGGCGAGCGGGAGGATGATCGAGCCGAGGCAGATGACGGCGACGCCGATGCACAGCAGCAGGGCGAAGTCCCGGATCATCGGGACCTTGGCGAAGCGCAGGGCGGCAAAGGCGAACAGGGCGTCGAAGGTGACCACGAGCAGCGCCGGGCCCAGGTTGCGGGCGGTCTCCTGGATCGGGTGCTTCGCCCGGTCGATGATCACCTCCTCCTCTATCCGCGCGTGCATCTGGATCGCGTAGTCGATGCCCACGCCGAGCATCACCGGCAGACCGGCGATGGTGACGACCGATAGCGGGATGCCCATGTAGCCGGCCAGCCCGAAGGCCCAGATCACGCCGATGAGCACGACGGCGAGGGGCAGCAGCCGCCAGCGCACGTCGAACAGCACCAGCAGGATGAGGATCATGATCGCCACCGCGATGGCGCCCAGCCGCAGGATGCCGCCCTTCAGGTAGTCGTTGATGTCCTTGAGGAGGACGGGGGCGCCCGTGACGACGATCGAGGCGCCGTCGATCTCGCGGTCGGCCCACGCCTCCTTGACCGCGACGGCACCCGCGCCCTCGACCTCGATGTCGGCGTTGCCCTTGAGCCGCACGATCATCTGGGCGTGGCCGTCGTCGGGGAAGAAGGTCCGCAGCGACTTGCGGATCGCCCCGGTGTTGTCGTGCAGGAGGAAGTCGACCCACTCGGGGTTGGTGAGCACGGCCTGGTCGGGATCAGGGGCCAGGTCGCCGTCGGCGTCGAAGCCGGTCTCCTCGCAGGGCTCGCGCCGGTCCTCGGGCAGCTGCTCCGGGGTGATCAGCGGGTTGGGGATGCCCAGCAGCCGGCACGCCGTCCGGTCCTGGTCGATGTAGCGGAGGATCTGCTCCTCGCTCCCCGGCTCCTCGGCGTCGATCGCCCGCTGCAGCACGGTGCCGGCGATCGACTCGGTGGGCAGGCCCGCCTTCTGAGCCGGGTCGGCGTAGGCGTTCTGGATCAGGTTGTCGGAGAACTCGAGCCCGGTCAGCGGCGTCACCACCGACCTGACGTTGGGGTTCGCCTCGATCTCCTCGGTGGCCGCCAGGATCGTCTCCCGGTTCTCGCCGCTGGCCATGTCGACCACGGTCGAGCCCTCGTCCATGGTGAACAGGACGATCATGATCTGGCCGCCGAAGAGGTCCTGGTACGCCACGTTGTCCTTGGCGACCTGGTCCCCCTTGTTGAGGTAGCTGTCCTGGCCGGTGGCGAACTCGAGCTGGCTGATGCCGAGCCCGAGGGCGACGGTGACGAGGAGGCCGATGATGGAGACGAGCCCGGCTCGCCGACCCAGCTCGACCGCGAGCCATGACCAGAACCTCTGCACGGGGTGCTCCCTCTGTCCGGGGTTGGCGGCCGTCCCACCGGCGGGCGGCACACTAGCCCTGTGCCCTCCCCGCCGACCGGGCCTCCGCTCCGCCGCGACCAGTTCCCCGTCGCGGCGCGCGCCGCCTACCTCGACACGGCCTACGCCAGCCCGCTGCCGGTGGTGGCCGCCGACGCCATGGCGGCCGACGCCCGCGACGCCGGGCTGCGGGGCTCGGCCGCGCTCGAGGAGCGGTGGG
>DASVEC010000350.1:0-3308 GCA_036380755.1 Iamia sp.
ACCCGCCGCTGCGGGACGGCGGCACCTTCCCCGGACCGCACCTGCACTGGGACGAGAGCCTGGCCGCGCCGATCCCGTTCGAGACCCAGGGGATCCTCTACCTGACCGACACCGCCGCCGACCAGGGCGCGCTGCAGGTCGTGCCCGGGTTCCACCACCGGCTGGCGGATGGCTGGCTGGAGACGCTGGGTCGCACCGATCCGCGCACCGTCGACCTGTCGGCCGAGGCCGTGACGGTGCCGGCGGAGACGGGTGACCTGGTGATCTGGCGTCAGGAGATCCCCCACGGCGCCAGCCCCAACGTCAGCGACCGGCCCCGGCTGGCGCAGTACGTCACCCACCGCCCGCTGCGGTGGCCCGACGATCGGCCCTGGGTCTAGAACGCCCGCTGAGCAGGATGTTGCACTCGGGGTGACGAAACCTCCGGGGTGCTCCGCCGCCCCCGTCGTCCCACCGCCGCCGTCCTGACCGTCGTGGCCGCCCTCGCCGGGACGCTGGCCGTCGCCCCGCCGACGCCGGCCGCGACGAACACGGTCGACGTCTACTCCTTCGCCGGCGGGTGCTACTCGCTCCGCGACGCCACCACCGGCACGTACGCGCGCCTCGACGACATGGGCGCCACGGTCGGGTCGGCCAAGGCCGCGGCCACGCCCTTCCGCATGCAGGCCACCGCCCTCGGCCGCTACCTCTTCTTCGGCCCCGGCGGGCGCATGCTTCAGGCCGCCCCGCTCGGCGCCGTGGCGGCGACGACGACGCCCGGACCGCCGGCCGACTGGACGATCCGCGCCGCCGGCGGGCGGGTCTCGTTCGCCAGCCTCACCACCGGCCGGGGCCTGACGGTCGGGGGCGCCGGCCGGCTGGCCCAGTCGACCCAGGTCGAGGCCCGCTGGCAGCTGGTCGCGGCCGGCAGCTGCACCGCCTTCCCCGACATCGCCGTGGGCATGACCGGCACGCCGCTGAAGGGCGCCAGCCCCACGGCCCGGGTGCGGGGCTTCCTCGACTCCCACACCCACCTCGGGGCCTTCCGCTTCCTCGGCGGGCGCTTCCACTGCGGCCGGCCGTGGAGCCCCTACGGCGTGACCGTCGCCCTCGAGGACTGCCTCGACCACCAGGGCGACGGCGTGGCCGCCGTGGCCGAGAACTTCTTCACCACCGGCACACCGGTCGGCACCCACGAGTCCGACGGCTGGCCCACCTTCCGCGGCTGGCCCCGCGCCGACTCGCTCACCCACGAGGGCACCTACTGGCGCTGGATCGAGCGGGCCTGGCGGGGCGGGCTCCGGATCATGGTCAACGACCTGGTCGAGAACCGGGCGCTGTGCGAGATCTACCCGCTGAAGGCGGGGACGAGCTGCAACGAGATGGACAGCGCCCGCCTCCAGGCCGCCGACATGTACGCCCTCCAGGACTACATCGACGCCCAGTTCAAGGGGCCGGGCAAGGGCTTCTTCCGGATCGTGCGCAGCTCGGCCGAGGCCCGCCGGGTGATCAACGACGGGAAGCTGGCGGTCGTGCTCGGGATCGAGGTGTCCGAGGTGCTCGACTGCGGCCGCACCGGCGACACGCCGGGATGCACGCGGGAGTCGATCGCCGCCGGGCTCGACGAGCTCCACGCCCTCGGGGTGCGCTCGCTGTTCCCGGTCCACAAGTTCGACAACGCCCTGGGGGGCACGGCCTACGACGACGACGCGACCGGCCTCCTCGTCAACGTGGGCAACAAGTACGCGACCGGAGAGTGGTGGCAGCCCGAGCGCTGCGCCCCCGGCGCGGCCGAGGCCGACAACACGCCCACCAACCTCAACGGGAACCAGGAGGTGCTGGCCGCCGTGCTGGGCGAGCAGGTGCGCCCGCTCCTCGGTGGCGACCTGCCCGCCTACCCGATGGGCCCGCTGTGCAACCCGTACGGCCTGAGCGACCTGGGTCGCTACACCATCACCGCCCTGGCCGACCGGGGGATGATCGTCGAGACCGACCACCTCAGCGTCAAGGCCCGCGCCGAGGCCCTCGCCATCCTCGAACGGCGCCGCTACGCCGGGCTGATCAGCAGCCACGGCTGGGGCGACGGCGTCAGCCAGGAGCGCCTCCAGGACCTGGGTGGCGTCGTGGCTCCCTACGCCGAGACGTCCACCGACTACGCCGACGCCTGGCGCCAGGCCCGCGCCACGCGGTCCGACGGGCTCTTCGGCATCGGCTACGGCACCGACACCAACGGTCTCGGCCGGCAGGCCGGCGTGCGCGAGGGCAACGCCGCCAACCCGGTGCAGTACCCCTTCCGCACCTTCGACGGGGGCACGGTGGTCGACCGCCAGGTGTCCGGGTCACGGGTGTGGGACGTCAACCGCGACGGCGCCGCCCACTACGGCCTGTTCCCCGACTGGGTCGAGGACCTGCGCATCATCGCCGGCCCGCAGATCGTGACCGACATGGCCAACGGGGCCGAGGCCTACCTCCAGATGTGGGCCAAGGCGGAGCGCTCCGCCGCCCGCCGCTGAACCCCGTCCCGGCCCGGCCCGTTCACCGGGCGTTCACCGAGGTCGGCCAGACTGGCGCGCGTGGGGATCGACGACGAGATGGTGCAGGGGTTCCGGGAGCGGGGGTGGGCGCTGACCCCGACCCTCGGCCCCGACGAGGCGGCCGAGCTGGTGCGGTGGATCGACGAGGTGGCGTCGTGGCCCGACGACGGCGAGTGGATGCACCACCGGGAGCTGACCGACGCCGGTCCCGCCCTGTGCCGGACCGAGAACTTCACCCCCTTCCACGCCGGGCTGAAGGCGCTCCTCACCGCCGGCCCCATGCTCGACGTGGCCAGCGCCCTGCTGGGCGAGCCGGCCGTCCTCTACAAGGAGAAGGTCAACTACAAGCTGGTCGGCGGGGCCGGCTACTCGCCCCACCAGGACGCCCCCGCCTACCCCTTCCTCGAGCAGCACGTGAGCTGCATGGTCGCGGTCGACGACGCCACCGAGGCCAACGGCTGCCTGGAGGTCGTCACCGGCGCCCACCACGAGCTGCTGCCCATGGACGACAAGGGCTGCGTCCACCCCGACGTCGTGGCCGAGCTGACGTGGGAGCCGGTGCCGATCCCGGCCGGGTCGACCCTGTGGTTCCACTCCCGCACGCCGCACCGCAGCGGGGCCAACACCTCGGACCGGCCCCGCCGCGCCCTGTACCCGACCTACAACGCCCTGTCCGAGGGCGATCTGCGCGACGCCTACTACGCCGAGAAGCGGGCCCAGTTCGCCACCGGTCCCTCCCGGGTCTCCCTCATCGGCGACTTCGAGGGGAAGATGGTGTGAGCGAGCGCAGCGAGC
>DASVEC010000351.1:0-15494 GCA_036380755.1 Iamia sp.
GAGCAGCTCCACCGGGCCATCTCGGCCCTGCGCGTCGGGGTCGCCACCCGGCGCTCACGACGGCGCCGCCGGGCCGCGCGGGGCGACGAGCTCGACCTGCGCCGCACCGTCCACGCCGCGCTCGCGACCGGTGGCGAGCCGCTCCGCCTCCACCGCCGGGCGCCGACCGAGCGGCCCCGCCGCCTCGTCCTCCTGCTCGACGTCAGCGGCTCGATGGAGCCCTACGCCCGGGCCCTGGTCCGCTTCGCCCACGCCGCCGTCACCAGCCGGGGCGCCGGGCGGGTCGAGGCCTTCACGCTCGGCACCCGCCTGACCCGGATCACCCGTGCCCTCGCCACCCGTGATCCGGACGAGGCCCTCGCCCGCACCAGCGCCGACGTCGCCGACTGGTCCGGCGGCACCCGGCTGGGCGACGCCCTCCGGGACTTCGTCGACCGCTGGGGCGCGCGGGGGATGGCCCGGGGCGCGGTCGTGGTCGTCCTCTCCGACGGCTGGGACCGGGGCGACCCCGACGTCGTGGCCGAGGCCATGGCCCGTCTGCACCGGGTGGCGCACCAGGTGGTGTGGGTCAACCCGCTGAGCGCGGTGCCCGGCTACGAGCCCCTGGTCCGGGGGATGGCGGCCGCCCTGCCCCACGTCGACGTCTTCGTGCCGGGTGCGTCCCTGTCCGATCTGGAGCACCTCGCCCGTCTCCTCGCCACACTGGCGGACGTGGACGCACCCCGGGCCGCCGCATGAGGGAGATCGTCGACACCGTCGACCGCTGGCGGGCGGCCGGGAAGCGGGTGGCGCTCGGGCGGGTCGTCGACCTGGAGGGCTCGGGCCCGCGCGACGCCGGAGCGGCGATGGCCGTGAGCGAGGACGGCGAGGTGGCCGGGTCGGTCTCGGGTGGCTGCGTCGAGGGGGCGGTGGTGGCCGAGGCCCTCGACCTGCTCGGCATCGATCGTCCCGACCTCGGTCTGGCCCCGCCGGGCTCGGTCTCCGAGCACGAGCCGGGCACGCCCCGCATCGTCACCTTCGGCTACTCCGACGAGGACGCCTTCGCCGTCGGCCTCACCTGCGGGGGGACGGTCCGTCTGTTCCTCGAGCCGCTCGATCGTCCCGGCGGCCTCGGCGAGGTGTGGGATCGGGTCGGCACCGACCTGCGCGAGCGCCGGCCCGTCGCCGTGGCCACCATCGTCGACGGACCCGGGCTGGGTCGCAGCCTGCTGGTCGAGCCCGACGCCGAGCCGCTCGGGTCCCTCGGTGACGAGGGCCGTGACCACGCCGTGGTGCGCGACGCCCGGGGCGAGCTGGGCGTGGCCCGCTCCGGGCTCCGGCACTACGGCCCCCGGGGCGAGGCCGACGAGGTCGCGGTCACCGTCTTCGTCGAGTCCTTCGCCCCGCCCCCGCAGATGCTCGTCTTCGGCGCCGTCGACTTCACCGCTGCCCTCACCCGCGTCGCCCGCACGCTCGGCTACCGGGTCACCGTGTGCGACGCCCGCGAGGTCTTCGCGACCGTCGAGCGCTTCCCGGAGGCCCACGAGGTCGTGGTCGACTGGCCCCACCGGCTGCTCGAGCGGGTCGGACCGACGCTCGGGCCGGGCGATGCCGTGTGCGTCCTCACCCACGACGCCAAGTTCGACGTGCCCGCCATCCGGGCCGCGCTGGCCACCGCGGTGGGCTACATCGGGGTCATGGGCAGCCGCCGCACCCACGAGCGCCGTCTCGTCCGCCTGGCCGAGGAGGGCATCACCGACCCGGCCGACCTCGATCGGCTGCACTCGCCCGTCGGCCTCGACATCGGCGCCCGCACGCCGGAGGAGACCGGCGTGGCCATCGTGGCCGAGATCATCGCCCTGCGCAGCGGTCGCCCCGCTCCCCACCTGCGCGACACCGCCGGACCGATCCACGGATAGGACCCACCATGGAGCTCACCAACACGTTCACCGTCTCGAGCCCGATCGACGAGATGTGGCCGATCCTCTGCGACATCGAGCGCATCGCCCCGTGCATGCCCGGCGCGCAGCTCACCGAGGTCGAGGGCGAGGAGTACCGCGGCGAGGTCAAGCTCAAGGTCGGGCCCATCAACGCCCGCTTCAAGGGCACGGCGAGGATGGTCGAGCGCGACGACGACGCCCACCGGGCCGTGCTCAAGGCCAGCGGCAAGGACACCGGCGGCAAGGGCAACGCCAACGCCACCATCACCGCCTCGGCATCGGCGGCGGCCGACGGCGGCACCGAGGTCACCATCACCACCGACCTGAGCATCACCGGCAAGGTGGCCCAGTTCGGCCGCAGCGCCATGAACGACATCTCCAACAAGCTCCTCGGCCAGTTCGTGTCCTGCCTCGAGACGCGCGTCCTGGCCGGCGAGGACGTCACCGCGGAGCCGGCGCCCTCGCCCGAGCCGGCGTCGGTGTCGGAGCCCGTGGTCGACGTGACCGAGTCGGCCACCGCGGCCTCGGCCGGTCCCGGCAGCCCGGTCGAGACGGCGCCGGCCCCGCCGGCGGGTGGGGTCCCGGACGGCACCGCGGCCACCGGCGGCGGCGCCTCGTCGGCTGGTGCCCGCAAGATCGACGCCCCCGAGTCCGAGCCCATCGACCTCCTCGACGCCGCCGGGGCCCCGGTGGCCAAGAAGCTGGCCCTCCCCGTCGCCGCCGTCATGGCCGTCTTCTTCGCCCTCTACTGGCGCCGCCGCCGGTCGCGCTGAGCACCGGCCCTACGGAGCGACCCCCGCCGTACTCCCAGACAGCGCCCACCGGAGTTCAGTTCGACCTCTTTCGACTGATCGCACGGGCGATGGTCGTGGCCGGGTGGGAGGCGGCGCAGGCCCACCTCGACTCGATCGGCGTCGGGGTGGACGAGACCGACGCCGGTGGGCACTTCTTCCTCGCCTCGGGCGCCCACTCCGGCGATCCTGCGCACGTCGTGGATGCGCTGGCCCGGGCGGCGATGAACCGGGTCGCGGCCGAGCAGCTCCCGGGAGCGCCGGTCGGCGGCGAGGAGGAGTGGAACGGCGTCGGGACGGGGGCCTTCCCGCCCCGGTCCCCGGTGGTCCTGATCGACCCCGTGGACGGCACGACCCAGGCCTTGACGACCACCGAGAACTGGGCGTCGATCGCGCTCATCTTCCAACGGAGGTCGAACGGCCGGTTCGAGTTCCGGGCGGGGGCCATCGCCTACTCGAGCGGCCACATCCACACCTTCGCCCGGCCGATGGGCGATGTGCGGTGGGGGGAGGCGTGGAACCCGGCCGAGGACGACCAGACCATCGCCGACCTGAGCCCGGCGACGCACGACTCGGTCGCCATCAACGCCTCGAAGTGCAGCCGGTTCGACGTGCTCGTCGAGATGCTGCGGTCGGCCCTGCACGAGCGAGTGTTCGACGTCGCTGGCACCCCCCTCTTCCGTGGGCTGATCCAGGGCGGCATGACGGCGGTCATCGATCCTCGGCCGTGCCTGCCCTGCGACGGGGGCCGGGCTGATCCCCCACGTGTGGTTGGGCGGGAAGGTGATCGATCTCGATACGGGCGAGGTGATCGGCCGGGAGCAGCTCTTGGAACGCCTCGAGTCCAGCGACTTCGGCAGCAAGGTGATCCCTCCCTACGTCGCCGCCAAGTCGTTGGCCGACGCGCGCCGCATCGCCCACGAGGTCGCGCTCGACGCCGCGCCGCTCACGAGCGACGGATCGCTGCCGTTCGGGTGAGCGGTGCGTCCCCCCGGATGGCCGACCGGTGGTCTTCAGGCTGGGGCGGGGGCTCGGGAGGTCCGGATCTTGGGGTCCGGGCGGGTGCCGGAGGCGGGGTCGAGGCGGGCCAGACCCCACGAGAGGGCGATCATCCAGACCCCTGCCAGCAGGGCGATGACGACGTAGGCGGTGCGCTCGAGGGCGACCCGATCGGTGCGGGCCTCGCGCTGGAGGTTCTGCTTGTCGGCCAGGAAGACGATCTCGCCGTCCTCGGCCGGGTCGACCTCGAGCCCGAGGGCCTCGTCGGCCGGCATGTACACCGCGGCCGACACCATGTCGGTCTTGGTCTGGAGCCGGATCATGGTCTTGGCCTCGCCGCTCACCGGCACGGGTGACGCCGTGCGGTAGGAGCCGTCGCCGACCGGTTCGAGGTCGACGAACGCCGAGCCCCCGTCGCCCCCGTCGCCGGCGCCCTGCCAGGAGAGGACGTTGAACAGCACGCCGTCGCGGGCGGCATCGGCGGCGCCGCCGGGCGACGGGGTGACGGTGAGGTCGGCCATCTCGACCCCGTCGATCGTGCGGCGCTCGCCCACGGCGACGTCGACCGACCAGCCCTGGGGGGCGCCGATCGGCAGGCAGATGGCGATGACGCCGACGGCACCCAGCCAGGCGACCGGGGCCGTCCAGCGGGGGAGGGGCTGGCGCTCCTCGGACTCGGGGGCGAGGGCCCGGCCCACCAGGCCGCCGAGCACGCCGCCCGCGGTGCCGGCCACGACGCCCAGGACGACGGCGTCGGGCAGCAGCGCGGTCGACCACGGGATCGGCATCCACACCTGCGACCAGAGCGCCTCGACGGCCATGCCGAACGTGCCCACGCCCAGCCCGGCCAGCGCGCCGGTGGTCACCTGGCGCCCCTTGGGGCGGGCGGCGAAGGCGGCCTCGACCGCCAGGGCAGCGCCGATGTAGAGCGGGAAGTGGAAGGTCGACCGGCCCGACAGCTCGACGCCCAGGCTCAGGAGGCCGCGGAGGGCCAGGAACCCGCCGACCGCCATGAGGGCGCCGCCACGGCCGAGGCGGATGCGGGCCGCGACCAGACCGAGCCCGCCGGCCAGGGCCAGGAGCGTCGGGTGGTACAGCGCCCGGAACTGGGGCACGCCGAAGTCGAACTCGACCTGGAGCGTCGAGAGGCCCACGAGGAAGGCGCCGGCCAGGGTGATGTCGGCGAACCGCTCGCTGATGGCCGCGAACCGGCTCGGGGGCTCGCCCGGCATGGCCCGGGCGCCCTCGACGAGGAGGGCCCAGCAGCCGAGCGTGGCCAGCGAGGCCCCGCCGATGAGCTGGATGTGGGTCGGGCCCCACGCGGTGACGTCCTGGCCGAAGAGCCGGTGCCAGATGTCGTCGAGCGGGAAGCCGGCCAGGGCGATCAGGCCGCAGGCGCTGAGCATGATCCCGCCCACGGGCACCTTCCAGTTCTTGGTGAGCCGCACCGCCGACGGGCTGCGGTCGTCGCCCAGCACCATGGCGAGGATGGCGGCGAAGGCGATGCCGTCGAGGCCGATGATGATGAACCAGTGGGCCGGGTTGGCGAAGGCGCCCTCGTCCCGGCCCCGGTCGATGTGCCAGGAGACGTCCCAGTAGTAGCCCCACACGGCGACGGCCAGGGACAGCAGGGTGATCTGCACCGGGACGATCGACCACGCCGGTCGACCCGTCCTCTCCTCGACGATCTGGATCAAGGGGTCGAGCACGCCCCGCCGGCGATGGGCCACCCCCAGGGCCGCCACGGCGGCGATCGAGGCCAGCCCCACCGCCGTCGCCCCCAGCACCTCCCCGACGGGTGCGCCCCCTGCGCTCGGCGTCTGGGCCAGGATCGATGCCAACATGTTACCGAGGGTAACATCCGGCCGTCGACCTGTGAACCCCGACGACCCGAACTTTGAGCGCCTGACATCGAATACCGATGTCAGGCGCTCAAAGTTCGGGGGGTACCGCGGCCCGCTACCAGGTGTCGATGTGGGGGCGGCGGGGGCGGTCCGAGGGGAGGGGGGCCGACAGGAGGGCGGTGGTGATCCAGCGGCGGGTGTCGATCGGGTCGATGACGTCGTCGATCTCGAGCTGGGCGGCCACGTTGAGCGCCTTCCCGTGCTCGTAGGCGGCCGCCACCATCGTCTGGAAGAGCGCCTCCCGCTCCTCGTCCGACGACGCCGCGGCGAGCTCGTCGCGGTAGCCGAGCCGCACCGCGCCCTCCAGCCCCATGCCGCCCAGCTCGCCGGTGGGCCAGGCGATGACGAACTCCGGGGCCTTGAACGACCCGGCCGCCATCGCCTGGGCGCCGAGCCCGTAGGCCTTGCGCAGGATCACCGTGGCGCACGGGACCGACAGGTTGGCGCCGGTCACGAACAGCCGGCTCATGTGGCGCACGGCGGCGGCCTCCTCCGACGCCGGTCCGACCATGAACCCGGGGGTGTCGCAGGCGAACAGCACCGGCAGGCCGTGGGCGTCGCACAGCTGGAGGAACCGGGCCGCCTTGTCCGACGCTTCGCTGTCGATGGCGCCGCCGAGGTGCCGGGGGTCGTTGGCCACGACGCCGAGCGGCCGGCCCTCGATGCGGGCCAGCGACGTGATCATCCCCGGGGCGAAGCCGGATCGCAGCTCCATCCGCGACCCCTCGTCGACCAGGGCGTCGAGCACGCCCCGGACGTCGTAGACCCGCAACCGGTCCTCGGGCACGAGGTGGCGCAGCACTCGTTGGTCGACTGCCGACCACGACGCCGACGGGCCCTGGAAGTACGACAGGTAGCGGGCGGCGGCGGCCACGGCCGCGGCATCGTCCTCGACGAGGACGTCGATCACGCCGTTGGCGGCCTGGACGGACGTCGGCCCGATCTCCCCCGGCGAGTAGACGCCGAGCCCGCCGCCCTCGATCATCGCCGGGCCGCCCATCCCGATGTTGGCCTCGCGGGTGGCGATCACCACGTCGCAGCACCCGAGCAGGGCGGCGTTGCCGGCGAAGCAGCGGCCCGAGCCGATGCCCACCAGGGGGACCGTCCCCGACAACCGGCCGAACAGGTTGAAGGCGAGGCAGTCGAGACCCGACACCTGGGTCGTGTCGGTGTCGCCCGGTCGCCCGCCGCCGCCCTCGGCGAAGAGCACGACGGGGAGGCGCTGGCGCTCGGCCAGCTCGAACAGCCGGTCCTTCTTGCGGTGGTTCTGGTGGCCCTGGGTGCCGGCGAGGACCATGTAGTCGTACGACGCCACGACGGCCCGCCCGCCGTTGACGGTGGCGATCCCGCCGACCAGCCCGTCGGCCGGCGTGCGGGCGATGAGGTCCTCGAGCGAGCGGCGCCGACGCTGAGCGGCGATGGCCAGCGGCGAGTACTCGACGAAGCTCCCGTCGTCGACCAGGTCGGCGATGTTCTCCCGGGCCGTGCGCCGTCCCCGGCCGTGGATCTTGGCCACCGCCTCGGGCCGGGCGGCGTCGAGCCCGATGGCGTGGCGGGCCCGCACCTCGTCCAGGTCGGCCCGGGGGGCGTCGAGGTCGACACCGACGTCGGCCACCGCGTCGTCCGCCGAGGCGAGGCCCGGGGCCAGCACGACCACCGTCGTCCCCGCGGCGACCTGGTCGTCGACGGCGACGGTCACCGCCGTCACCGTGCCGGCGGCCTCGGCGGCCACGTCGTGGTGCATCTTCATCGACTCGACGACGGCGACGACCTGGCCGGCGCGCACCACGTCGCCCACGGTCACCCGCACCTCCACGACGACCCCCTGCAGGGGCGAGGCGACGGTCAGGTCCGGCTCAGCACTCACGGGGCGACCCTACGGTGCCGTCCTCACGCCACGGTGACCTGGTCCGGGTCGTCGGGATCGATGCGGACTGCGGTCTGCCGGCCCGGCGTCCACGGCGGCCTCGTCCGCGCCAGGGGCTCGTGGTGGACCACCCGGCGGACGGTGCCGCCGTCGGTGACGTCGAGGTGGATGGCCCACTCGGGGAGCCCGTAGAGGGTTCCGCCGGTCGCGGCGGCGGAGACGATCACGGCGTCGGCCCTCCGGCCGGTGAGGGTGATCCGCTCGTGGCGGAGGCCGTACTCCTTCAGCGCCGGGAACCCGCCGCTGATCCGGGACGCCAGCCGGCCGGGCTTCCCGAGGGCGATGCGGCTCGGGTCGCCGGGGTCGACGCACACGAGGGTGCGGGTGCCGGCGGCCATCCGTCCGGCCCAGGAGTCGCCCATCACCTCCCGGTGGACGACCCGCCGGATCCCGTCCTCGTCGTCGACGTCGAGGTGGAGCTCGTACTCCGGGGTCCGGCAGAGCGTCGTGCCGGTCGGGGCGATCGCCACCACCGTCGCCGGCACCTCGCTCCCGGCCTGGTGGAGGTGCACCGTCCGCCGGACCTGATCGAGGACCTGCGCGTGCTCCATCGGATCGGGCGGTTCGTCGGAGGCGTTCAGCGCCCGGTGGAGGATCGGCGCCTCGGCCTGGGCCTGGGGGCTGCGGGCGACGTCGGCGGCGATGGCCGCGTCGACCAGGTGCTCGTCGGCGGGGTCGAGCTTGGGCCGCAGCGGCGAGAGGACCTTGCCGATGACGGCGTCGATCCCGCCCCGGCGCTGCTCGATGGCCTGGTCGACGGCGATGGATCGGTCCCACGCCGGGACGTGGAGGTCGTAGGCGGCGTCCCAGTCGAGCCACAGCCGCGTCGGGTCGTCGGGGGCGACGAGGCAGGGCACGCCCACCTCGACCAGCAGCCCCCGGGTCTGGCGCGGGCGCACCGACCAGAACCGCTTGCCCTTGCCCAGGAGCGGCGCCGACTCGCGGGTCCACAGGGGTACCTTCCGGCCCACGTCCCGCACCGCGTACGGCGCCCGGCCGGGCACGTGGACCTCCCACTCCACGTCCATCAGCACGACGTACTCGCCGGGGTCGAGCCCCGATCCCTCGCCCGTGTCGCTGCGGTCCGGGTCGTAGGTCCGGTGCGTCCGCGGCACGGCATGGCCCTCCGTCCACCCGCGCGGCCTCCGCTTGAACATCCCGATGTCGCCCACGCCGCCAGTCTCTACTGGCCGTAGAACCTCCGCTCGACGACCCGGCGGGCGCGGCGGGTGAGGCGGAGGTAGTCGTCGCGGAGCGCGGGCGCGGTGGTGTCGAGGGCGCGGGCCAGGACGGCCAGGTCGTCGCCGCCGGGGAGGGCGTCCTGGCCCCGGCCGGCGACCAGGGTCCACCGGTTGCGGGTGCGCTCGCAGAAGGCGTGGGCCGCCTCCAGCACGCCGGCCTCGCCGACGGTGAGGTGGCCGGCGGCGGCCAGCGCGGCGATGCCGGTGCTGGTGGCGGCGTCCCGGATGCCGTGCTCCCACAGGAGGAGCGCCACCGTCATCTCGATGTCGGCCAGGCCACCGGGCCCCAGCTTGAGGTGGAAGCGGGCGTCCTCGCCCGGCGGGATGCGCTCGGCCTCGACCCGGGCCTTGATCCGGCGGACCGCCCGCCGGTCGGCCTCGTCGAGGGGTCGCCAGACGAGGGGCTCGACCTCGTCGAGGAGGCGGGTGGTCAGACCGGCGTCGCCCGAGAGCGGGCGCAGCCGGGTCAGGGCCAGGCGCTGCCAGGGCTCGACCCACCGATCCAGGTGGGCGACGACCGCCTCGCGGCTGGGGACGAGACCGGCGCTGCGACCACCCGGGCGCAGGTCGAGGTCGACCTCGTAGACGCGGTCTGCCGGTGCCGACCCGACCAGCATCCGGCGGACGACCTCGCCGGCGCGGGCTGCCTCCTCCCGGCCGGCCTCGTCGTCGGCGTCGTGGACGAGGAGGAGGTCGAGGTCGGAGGCGTAGGCCAGCTCGCCGCCGGCCAGCCGCCCGAGGGCGAGGACGGCGAACGGCACCTGGGGGTCGGCCACGTCGACCGCGACGTCGACGGCGGCGTGGGCCACGGTGGCCAGGTCCGAGCCGACGGCGGGCGGCGAGCGGCCGTCGAGCACCTCGCCGATGCCGGTGCGGGTCATCTCCCGCCGTACGGCCCGCCGGAGGGCGGTCCGGACCGTCGTGGGATCGTCGCCGCGGGCCCCGGCGGCGCAGACCCGGCGGACGATGGCCTCGCGCCCGTCGGCCTGCGGCCCGCCGAGGGTGGCCAGCAGGTCCGGCGCCCGCACCAGCCCCCGCACGAGGAGCGGGCTGGTGCCGGCGAGCAGGCTGAGCCGGCGGGCGGTCTCGGGCGACTCCCGGCACGCGGTGGCGACGGCCCGGGCATCGGCGGCGACGAGCGTGCGCAGGGCGAGCAGGCCCTGGTCCGGATCGGGAGCGGCGGACAGCCAGTCGAGCACGAGCGGCAGGAGGGCGGCCATGAGCCGCGACGACCGGGTCAGCCCGGCGGTCAGCTCGGTGACGGCCTGGCGGGTCCGTTCGACGTCGGCGAACCCGAAGGCGGCGAGGCGGGCGGCGGCGGCCTCGGGGGCGAGCGGGGCGTCGACCCGGGTGAACGACTCCAGCAGGGGCCGGAAGTAGAGGCGCTCGTGGATGCTGCGGACCGTCTGCCGGCAGGCCGCCACCTCCCGGTCGAGCTCCTCGACCGCGGTGGCCTGGGGGCGGTCGGCCAGGCCGAGGACGCGGGCCAGCCGCTCCCGATCGGCCCGGGACGAGGGCAGGCTGTGGACCTGGCGGCCCTCATCGAGCTGGACGGCGTGCTCGACCCGGCGGAGGAGCCGGTAGGAGGCTCGCAGCCAGTGGGCGTCGCCGTCGTCGACGTAGCCGCCGTCGGCCAGGGCGGTGAGGGCCGGCAACGTCCCCCGCACCCGCAGGGCCGGGTCGAGCGGGCCGTGGACGAGCTGGAGGAGCTGGGCCGAGAACTCGATGTCGCGGATGCCGCCGGGGGTGCGCTTGATGTCGTCGACGCCTGCGGTCGCCAGGGCGTGCTGCTCGGTCCGGGCCTTCATGGCCCGCACGGAGTGGAGGTCGTCGGCGTCGAAGGGGCGTTCCCACAGCGTCTCGGCGGCGGCGTGGGCGAACCCGGTGCCGAGGTCGGCGTCGCCGGCCAGGGGACGGGCCTTGAGCAGGGCCTGGCGCTCCCACGGCTCGGCCCATCGGGCCCAGTGGGCGGCGTAGCCGTCGACCGTGCGGACGAGGGCGCCGTCGCGGCCCCCGGGACGCAGGTCGACGTCGACGCGGAGGGCGGCCCGGGCCACGGCCAGCGCCCGCCGGGCGGCGTCGCGCTCGTCGTCGTCACCCGTGGGGCCGACGAGGACGACATCGACGTCGGAGGCGTAGTTGAGCTCGTTGCCGCCGCCCTTGCCCAGGCCCACGACGGCGAGGTCCTGGGCGCCGGCCAGCCGGAGGGCGTGGCCCAGGACCCGTGCCGCCCCTCGGGCGAGCAGCCCCATGGTCGTCTCGAGCGGGTCGCGGTCGGTCAGGTCGCGGGCCACGATCCGGAGCTGCTCGCGCCGCCACCACCGGGCCAGCGCCCGCCCGTCGTCGACCTCGTCGTCGGACCCGTCCTGGTCGAGATCGTCCAGCACGTCGAGGGCGCCGTGATCGGCCACCAGGAGCCGTCCCATCCACCCGCTGGCGCCGGCGACGGCCACGACGGCCCGGGCCAGGGCGTCGTCGGCCGCCACCCGCTCGACGCGCGCCGGGCCCAGCCGGTCGAGCACCAGCTCGACCCGGGCCGGGTCGGCCGACCGGAGCACCCGGGCGTCGAGCGAGGGAGGTCCGGCCACCCCGGCATCCTGCCCCGCAGCGGGGCGGGGGCGGGCGGGCCTACCCTCGCCGGTTGTGACGCCGACACAGCTGCGCGCCTTCGTCGCCGTGGTCCGCCTGGGGTCGGTGAAGGCGGCGGCGGCCGAGCTCGAGGTCACCGAGGCGGCGGTGTCGGGTCACGTCGCCCAGCTCCGGCGCGAGCTCGACGATCG
Organism: Iamia sp.; assembly: GCA_036380755.1. GTDB lineage: Bacteria > Actinomycetota > Acidimicrobiia > Acidimicrobiales > Iamiaceae > Iamia. Next base: position 11,562 of record DASVEC010000351.1, read on the forward strand.
CCTCTTCCTGCGGTCGTCGTCCGGTCTGGCCTTCACGCCGGGGGGCCTGCGGCTGGCCAGCCGGGCCACCGAGATGTTGGGCCTGGCCGACCTCACCGTCCGGGAGGTCAGCCAGGCCGGCCAGGGCCAGCGGATGCTCCGCCTCGCCGTCACCAGCCTCTTCGCCGAGTACGCCGCCCCCGGGCTGATCGAGCTCTTCGCCGGCCGGGCCGCCGACCTCGAGGTGGAGCTGAGCGCCGTGCCGGTCGGCCAGTTCACCGGGCTCCTCTCGTCCCGGGCGGCCGACGTGGCCATCGGGCCCCGGCCCCGGGGCGTCGCCGAGGACCTGGCGGCCACGCCGTTCCTCAAGTACCAGGTGGTCCTGGTGACCGGCGCCGCCCACCCGCTCGCCGGCAGCCGGGCCCGCCCCGAGGCCCTGCGCGAGCAGACGTGGCTCCTCGGGCCCTCGGCGGCCGAGAACCAGGGGGCGATGCGCCGCCTGCTGGGCTCGTTCCGGGTGCCGGAGGCCAACCAGCGGATCTTCCAGAGCCACGCCGCCGCCCTGGAGGAGGCGACGCGTGGTCACGGCGTGGCCCCGGCGGTGGCGTTCGTCGTGGCCGACGACGTGGCCAAGGGCCGTCTGGCCCGGGTCGACGTCCGGGGCGGCCAGGCCGACGGCACGTGGACGGCGCTGAGCCTCCCGCCCCACAGCCGGGCCGCGGCCGCCTCCGAGCTGCTGCGGTTCATCACCTCGCCCCGGGCGACGCAGGCGATGCTGCACGGCTCCGGGGCCGACGTCCGCCGCTTCAAGCCCTCGGTCCACGTCACCCTCTGGAGCTGAGCCTCAGGCCGTTCTGATCCCCGGACGTTGCGTGGGTGCAACGCTCACTGATCAGAACGGGGGCGGACCCTTCCTCAGGAGACGGTGTCGTGGCCGACCGAGGCCAGGGCGGCGGCGAGGGCGCGGAGGCTGTGGGCCGGGAGGTGGGCGTCGACGTGGGGGAGGGCGGCGGCAAGGGCGCCGACCCGCGGGGCGTACTCCGGTGCGGCCAGCCGGGGGTTGAGCCACACCACCCGATGGGCCCGGCGCCGGAGCCGGGCCATCGCCGCGGCCAGCTCGTCGGGTGGGTCGGCGTCCCAGCCGTCCGAGGCGATCAGGACGATGGCACCCCGGGTGGCGTCGCCGTGGCGCCCGCGGAGGAGGGCCTGCACGTTGGTGGCGATGCGGGTGCCACCGAAGCGATCGTCGACGAGCGCACCGGCCAGGTCGACGGCCTGCTCCGCCGAGCGGTGGGCGAGCACGGGCGTGAGCCGGGTCAGCGTCGTCGAGAAGGCGAACACCTCGGCGTGGGCGCCGGTGGCCATCACCCGCATGAGGTGGAGGAGGGCGGCGACGTGGGGCTGCATCGACCGGCTGACGTCGCACAGGACCACGACCCGCCGCGGGCGGGTGACGGCCCGGGTGCGGACGAGCTCGACCGGCTCCCAGGCCGTGCGCCGGCTGCGGGCGAGCGTGGCCCGGAGGGCGACCCGGTGCCCGGCGGGGTGACGGGCCCGGCGCCGGCTGCGGCGCCGGGGCCAGTGCTGCAGGGCCGCCCCCAGCGACTCGGCCAGCGTCGCCAGCTCGGCGGGGTCGAGGTCGGCGAAGGGCAGGTCGGCCGAGCCGGGCTGGTCGCTGGGCGCCCGCTCGGGGACGGCGATGCCCTCGTCGGCTGCCACCGAGGCCGTGACGGTGGCCGGCAGGGTCGCCCACGGGAGCGTGGCTCCGCCCGGCTCCGCGGCCGCGGCCTCGGAGCCGGGGACCGGAACCTGCACGGCCGGTCCGGGGCCGGCGTCGAGCCCCGTCGGGCGCCGGCGGGCGTGGGGGTCGACGCCCCGCACGGCGTCGAACACGGCGGCGAAGACGGCGTCGAAGCGCTCCCGGTCCTGCTCCCGGCGCAGCAGGCTCACCCGGGCCGTCCAGTAGAGGCGGGCCCGGTCCACCGGCGGGCAGATCCCGAGCGCGGCCGTCAGCGTCTCCGCCGCGGTCAGGGGCACGGCCACGCCCGCGCCCCGCAGGCGGTGGATGAGGGCGACGGCGAAGGCGGCCCGGTCGACGCCCCGCAGCACGCCTACGCCGTCCCCACCTCGGCCAGGACGGCCTGCACGGCATCGCGGTCGTCGGGCGTCTTGGCCACTGCGGCCAGCGTGCGGAGGGCGGCGTCGGCGGTGAGCTCGGTGACGCCGAGGGCGGTGAGCGCCGCCACCCAGTCGATGGCCTCGGCCAGCCCCGGCGCCTTGTCGAGGTCGAGGGTGCGGAGCCGCCCCACCAGCGTGGTGGCGTCGCGGACGAGCGGCTCGCTCCCGCCGGGGACCGTGCGGCGCACGATGGCCGCGGCCCGAGCGGGCGACGGGTAGTCGATCCAGTGGTAGAGGCAGCGCCGCTTGAGGGCGTCGTGCAGCTCCCGGCTGCGGTTCGACGTGAGGACGACCAGCGGTGGCGTCTCGGCCCGGAAGGTCCCCAGCTCGGGGATCGTCACCGACGCCTCGCCGAGGAACTCGAGGAGCAGGGCCTCGAACTCGTCGTCGGCCCGGTCGACCTCGTCGACGAGCAGGACCGGGGGCAGGGGACCGCGGTGGCGGACGCAGCGGAGGATGGGCCGCTCGTGGAGGAACTCCTCGGTGAACAGGTCGGCGTCGCGGGGCGCCTCGTGGCGGGCCTCGGCCAGCCGGACGGCCAGCACCTGGCGCTGGTAGTTCCACTCGTAGAGGGCCTCGCCGGCCGACAGCCCCTCGTAGCACTGGAGCCGGATGAGCGGTGCCCCCAGCGCCCGGGCCAGGGCCTGGGCCGCCGCCGTCTTGCCCACGCCGGGCTCGCCCTCGAGCAGGAGCGGGCGACCGAGCGCGGCGGCCAGGTACAGGGCGGTCGCGGTGCCCTCGTCGGCCAGGTAGTCGACGGCGTCGAGGCGCCGGGCGACGTCCTCGGGGTCGGCGAACGGGACGGCCTCGGTCACGGGAGGACCCGACCGGCCCCGGCGTCGGCTGCCAGCAGGGCCGCGTGGTCGGCCCACGTGTCGACGTCGAGGGGCACGGGCCCGACGACCCGCACCTCGACCACCTCGTGGCGCCCGGACTCCAGGAGCCGCCAGACGCCCTTGTCACCGTGGAGGGTGGCCAGGTCGCCGAAGGTCTCGGCGCCCAGCCAGAGCGGATGGCCCCACCCGTCGTCGTAGCGGACGACGCCCATCGGGTCCGGTGCGGCGGCGGCGACGAGCGCGGCGACGGTGGCCGGAGAGACCCCCGGCTGGTCGCCGAGCAGGAGCACCAGCCCGTCGGCCCGGGGGTCGACCACGTCGAGGGCGGCGGCGATCGACGACGCGCACCCGTCGGCCGGGCGGGCGTTGGCGGCGACCGTGCACCCGGCGAGATCCACGACGGCGCGGACCTCGTCGGCGGCGCCCCCCAGCGCCACGACCAGCTGGTCGAAGCCACAGCTCCGGGCGACGTCCAGCGTCGCGTCGAGCAGCGTCCCGTCCCGGAACGGGAGCAGCTGCTTGGGCTGGCCCAGCCGCGACGAGGTGCCGGCGGCGAGGACCAACCCCGTGACGGACGGCCTCATCACACCGAGGCCGCCGCCACGAGGTCGTCACGACAACCGGGTCCGCAGAACCAGCGCGTGACCCCCCGGATGACGGCGGTCGGGGTGTCCGGCCCCACGACCACCGTCATCCCGCAGACCGGGTCGACGACCGCGCCCGATCCGCTGCTGGCGTCGCGCGCAGTGGGCGCCACCAGTCCCTCGAGCCGGATGGCCCGGACCACCGCGGCCATGATCGACAGGGCGATCTCCTCGGCGGAGCGGCCGCCGAGGTCGAGGCCGACGGGGCTGTGCAGGCGGGCGAGGTGCTCGGACGGAACGCCGGCGTCGCGCAGGCGGCGCACGACCAGAGGCGCGTGGCGCCGGCTGCCGGGCAT
>DASVEC010000352.1:0-3734 GCA_036380755.1 Iamia sp.
GCGCCGGGCTCGACGGGGATGGGCCGACCGAACCCGCCGCCCGGCTGGGTGACCGCGACCCGCAGCACGCCGTCGTGCTCCGACATCGAGAACTCGTCGAGCAGGGTGCCCTCGACGCTGCCCGACCCGGTGGGCTGCAGGGTGGCCAGGTCGAACCGGTGGATGCCGGTCGTGGCCGTGTCGGTCGCCCATTGCGGGGTGGCCAGGTAGATCGACCCGGTGGTCACGTGGACGAGCGAACCGGAGCCCACCACCTCGGTGGCGCGCACCGGCTCGACGGTCCCGGTCGCCGGGAGGGTGACCAGGAGCGTCGCCGTCGGATCCGACGGGCCGACGGGGTGGAGCACCTCGTCGCAGGGCACGGGGCCATCCTCGAAGGGAACGGTGCCGCCGCCCTCGGGGTCGGCGGCGGGGACGTCGGGGACCACGGTCCCGGGGACATCGCCCTCGGCGACGAAGGGCTCGGCCACGAACCCGTCGCTGGCCACGACGTGGAGCTCGTCGCCCACCCGCCGGGCATCGACCAGGTAGCCGGGGGTGGTCCAACGGCCCTGCGACCCCAGGCCGTCGGTGTCGACGGCGTAGCGCTCGACGGCGAGGCCACCGGAGTCGGGGTGGCCCACGACCCACGCCACGCCGTTCTCGGCGTCGTAGGTGATCTGGGCGTCCCACGACACGTTGGTGGCATCGATCACCTCGCCGGCGACCAGGTCGACCACCGCCAGGCGGGTCGCCGAGGCCACCAGCACGACGTCCTCGGTCAGCCGGTCGATCAGGTCGATCTCGTCGACCCCCTCGACCGCCACGTTGGTCTCGTCGTCGGCCGGCTCGTCGGCATCGGCCCTCTCTCCGTCCTCGGCCTCGGCCTCGTCGGGGGATGCCGCCGTCGTCGTGGCCGGGGCGGCCGGCTCCTCGCGCTCGGCGGACAGCTCTCCTTGGGAGGACCCGCTGCTGGCCGACGCCGTCGGTGCCCCCGACGCGGCATCGCTGTCGTCGGCCACCTCGCCCCCGACGGCGTTGAACTGCTCCATGGCGGCGTCGTCCCCACCCGCGCCGATGTCCCCCATGGCCTCGGCGCCCCAGGCGGCCAGGTCCTCGCACGAGGAGAAGGTCGCCAGCTCGACCGCCCCCGCCAGCTGCGGGGGATCGCTGGCCTCGCCAGCGGCGAGGACCAGGCCGGTGGTGAGCGCGCCGGCCCCGAGCAGGGCCAGGACGCCGATCACGCCCCGGCGGGGTCGGCTGCCAGGGGTCATGGAGGCGTTGGTCATGGGGCCTCCGACGTCCACCCCGCCCACCGGGTTCCCGACACCGGCGGCCGGATCATCGCAGGACGACGTCCCCGTACTCGCCCACCATCATCGAGTACGCCACCACCCCGAGCACGACCGCGAGGGCCACGGTGAGGACGGTCGCGATCAGGGGGCCCTTCGGACCCATCCGCTTGGCCCCCTCGACCATGAGGAGCCCGCCGAGTCCGCCGGCCACCAGGCCGCCGAGGTGGCCTCCGATGGAGATGCCCGGGATGCTGAAGGTGAGCAGCAGGTTGATCCCCAGCGTGGTGACCAGGCCGGATCGCATCAGGTCGATGTTGCGCTCCCGGGCCACCACGATCGCCGCGCCCATCAGGCCGTAGGCCGCTCCCGATGCGCCGACCGTGAGGGACTCCGGGTCGAGGAGCATCACTCCCAACGAGCCGCCCATCAGCGCGGCCGCGTACACGGCGAGGAACCCGGACCGCCCCAGGGCCCGCTCCATCATCTGGCCGAGGATCCAGATGAACCACATGTTGAGACCGAGGTGGATGAACCCGAACGGGATGTCGTTCGAGTGCAGGAAGCCGCCGGTCACGAGGCGCCAGGGCTCCTCCGGAACGAAGGGCCCGAAGGAGGCGCCGTCGGCGAACAGGCCGAAGTCGCCGCGCTGGCGGGCGATGATCTGCCCTCCGGCGCTCCAGGGCTCGAGTGTCCGTGTGGCCAGCATGCCGATGAAGACCAGGACGTTGATGGCGATCAGCACCTGGGTGACGATCGGCTGGACCGCCCACGCGCCGGCGCCCTGGTACACCTTCTGACCGCGGGTCTTGGCGCACTCGGGGCAGTGGAAGCCGACCGAGGCCTGGTGCATGCAGGACGGGCAGATGGGCCGGTCGCAGCGCTGGCAGGAGATCCCGGCCACCCGATCGGGGTGGCGGTAGCAGGTGCGCACGTTCGTCGGGGCCGTCATGGTGGCGACGACGCTACCGAGGCGGCGGCCCCGAGCCGCGGCACGGGGCCCGTCAGCGCCCGGTGAAGCGGGCCTGGCCGGGGCCGCTCTCCCGGAAGGACTCCACCCCGATGCGGGCGTCGTCGGTGGCGAACACCTGGGTGAACAGCTCCTGCTCCAGCTCGAGCCCCGATCCCAGGCTCACGTCGAGCCCCCGGTCGATGGCCCGCTTGGCCAGGCCCTGGGCCACCACCGCGCCGGCGGCCAGCTCGGCGGCCCAGGCCAGGGCGGCGTCCTGGACCTCGTCGGCCGGCACGACCCGGTCGACCAGCCCCATGGCCAGGGCCTCGTCCGCCTTCACCTGGCGGCCCGAGAGGATGATGTCCTTGGCCCGGGCCGGTCCGACCAGCCGGGCCAGCCGCTGGGTGCCGCCCCCGCCCGGGATGATGCCGAGCAGGACCTCGGGCTGGCCGAAGCGGGCCCGGTCGGAGGCGATGCGCAGGTCGCAGGCCAGGGCCAGCTCGCAGCCGCCCCCGAGGGCGACACCGCTGACGGCGGCGATGACCGCCCGGGGGATGTCGGCCACGGCGTTGAGGGCTCGCAGGAACTGGGCGCCGATGGTGCGGGCCTCGTCGGGGCCGGCGAACTCCGAGATGTCGGCGCCAGCGGCGAAGATCCTGTCGCCGCCCGTGACGACCACGGCCCCCGGGGGCGAGGCGATCAGCGCCTGGGCCGCCCCCTCGAGCTGCTCGAGCAGCCCGGTCGACAGGGCGTTGACCTTGCCGTTCTCGATGCGCAGGACGGCGACGCCGTCGTCCCGGCGCTCGACGGAGACGAGGGGCTGCGAGGAGGACATGGCCGGCGAACCTAGCGCCGGACCCTGCCGCTAGAGCGAGACGACGCTCTCGGACTCCATCTCCATGCCCACGGCCTCGACCGAGGTGACGCCCGGGACCCGGTCCTTCAGGATCCGCTCGACACCGGCCTTCAGGGTCACGGTGGAGGCCGGGCAGCTCACGCAGGCCCCGGTGAGCTCGACGGTGACGACGCCGGTCTCCTCGTCGAAGCCGCGCAGCTCGATGTCGCCGTTGTCGGCCTGGATGGCCGGGCGGATCGCCTGGATCGTGGCGTGGAGCTTGTCGAGCATGATGGAGGGATTCTCCCAGGTGGGGATGCCAGAAGGCGAAGCCAGGCAGGCAAGGGGCACAACCGTCCACAGGGGGCGCCCTGTTCCCCCGGTGGCGAGCGTCACACCCGCCTTCGACCGCGGGCAGCCACCGGCGTCCTCCTACGATCGGGGCGGTGACGGCGCTGATCCTGGCCCACGGGGCCGACGGCCTGGCCGGCGACGGCGTGCCCAGCGCGCTCCTCTACGGCATCGTCGGCGCCGGCACCCTCGTCGGGGCCCTTGGCCTGCGGGCCGGCGGGGCCCGTCTGCGGGGCGGCCCGGCGGTGGCGCCGCTCAGCATCGACGGGGCCGAGGGCAGCCCCTGGCCGGGCGAGGGATCGGTGGCCCACGCCGTCGGCGGTGT
>DASVEC010000353.1:0-7792 GCA_036380755.1 Iamia sp.
GGTCGCGGGTGCCTGGGGCGTGCTCATGGGTCTCGCCCCCATCCTCCAGATCCGCACCATCCTCCATCGCCGCTCGTCGGCCGACGTCTCCGTCGGGTCGATGGCGGTGCTCCTCGTCGGCTTCGCCCTGTGGCTGGCCTACGGGCTCTCGATCGGTGACGGCGCCCTCATCGCCACCAACGTCACCGCCCTCACCGTGACGGCCACCGCCATCGCCGTCACCCTGGCCTTCCGCCGTCCCCGGCGGGCCACCACCGCGCCAGCGCCCCTTCCAGGCTGAGGTCGGTCCCGGGCTCCAACCCGTCGGCCAGCAGCTCGTCGGCGAGACCGGCCACGTGGGGCTGGGCGACCCGCACGTCGGTGGCGACGTGACCGACGGCCAACTCCTCGACCGGTGTCCGTCCGGTGCGGCTGGCGATCCACCGCACGACCGACAGCAGGGCCAGGCCCCCGCTCCACGTCGACAGGGGTCCCAGATCGACCTCCTCGCGGACGGCGGGGTGGCGGGCGTAGGCGGCGTTGAGCTCCCCCATCCGCTCGACGCCCTCCCACACCGGGTCGGCCACGGCGTAGCGGACGGCCACGACATGGGCGTGGCGGGCCGCGGCGGTGCACAGGAAGCACGGCTCGAGGGTGCTCAGCAGGATGGTCCCCGAGGCCCCCCGGGGGACGAGGGCCAGGGCGTTGACCTCGGCGTGGGCGTTGGTGGCCCCGACGACCTGGCCGGCCACGGCCTCGGTGCCGGCCGCCCGGTTGCGGCCCTCGGCGACGACGCGGCCGCCGGGGTCGAGGACGACGGCGCCGACGGCGATCGAGCCCTCGGTGAACGCCTCCCACGCCAGGAGAAACGCCCGCCGCCACGGCTCGTCGAGCGCCCCCCACGCCTCCTCCCACGACGACGACGACATCGCCGCAGCCTGGCACGCTGTGAGCGTGGGCGATGCTGACGTGGATCCGGCCGACTTCTACACGGGGTTGGTGGCCCGGCTCTACGCACCGCTGCGGTCGGTCGACCCCGACCCGGCGCCCTACGCCGCCTTCATCGCCGCCGTGGGCCAGCCCGCCCTCGAGCTCGGATGCGGCGACGGCGACCCCCTGCTGGACCTGGCGGCCCAGGGTCTCGACGTCGAGGGGCTGGACAGCTCGGCCGACATGCTCGATCGAGCCCGGCAGCGGGCGGCGGAGCGCGATCTCGCCGTCACCCTCCACCACGCGCCCATGGAGGCCATGGACCTGGGCCGCCGGTACGGGTCGATCTTCCTGGCCGGGCCGACCTTCAACCTCGTGCTCGACGACGACCTGGTCGCCACGGCGCTGCGCCGGATCCACGACCACCTGGAGCCCGGCGGCGCGGCGCTGATCCCGCTGTTCGTCCCCGAGGACGAGACCGACCGGGTCGGCGAGGTGACCGAGTCGGGCTCGATGCGGGTGACCCGACTGGGGTGCGAGCGGGACGAGGAGGCCCGGACCCAGACCGTCGTCCTCCGCTACGAGGACGGCGACGAGGCGGTCGAGCGCCCCTGGACCCTCCACTGGCACACCCAGGACCAGTTCCGTGCTCTGGCCGAGGCCGCCGGCCTGGAGGTCAGCGCCGTCATGGCCCCCGACGGCCGCGAGGCTGCTCCCGACGCCGATCAGTTCGTCTTCTGGCTGACCCGCCCCTAGGCGGCCGGGCTGGGCTGGGTGCCTCGGACGAGGCGGCCGGGGAGGGCGCCGGTGGGCTGGCCGTGCTCGAAGGTCGGGACGCCGGACTTCACGGTCATGACGTAGCCGGTGGCGTCCTGGACGAGACGGCGGCCGCCGGCGGGGAGGTCGTGGGCGATGCGGGGCGGAGCACAGCCCAGGGCGTCGAGGTCGATCAGGTTGACGTCGGCCCGGTGGCCGGGGGCGAGCAGGCCCCGGTCGAGCCAGCCGACGTGCTCGGCCGTGCGCCGGGTGAGGTGGTGGACGACCTGCTGGACCGGGAGCGGCGGGCCGTCGCGCCGGTCGCGGGCCCACACGGTGAGGAACGAGGTCGTCGACGACGCGTCGCAGATGGCGCCGCAGTGCGCGCCGGCATCGGACAGGCCGAACAGCGCCAGCGGCGACGTGATCATCTCGTGGACGTCGGCCAGCGAGCCGTGGGCGAAGTTGAACAGCGGCAGGTACAGGAGCTGGGTGCCGCCCCGGCGCAGCAGCAGGTCGTAGACGTGGGCGGCGGGATCGAGCCCGGCGGCCCGGGCCGCGGCGCCGACCGACCACGAGGCGTCGACCTGGTAGTCGACCGGGTCGGCCATCTCGAAGGTGACGTCGAAGCCGCTCACGATCGACCGGAACAGCCCCTCGGGCAGACCGGCCACGAGCTCGGCGTGCTCGCCCAGGATGCGCTCCTTGCGGTCGGCCGAGGACAGCGCCGCCACCCGCTCGCCCAGGGGGAGCGAGGCGACCTCGGCGAAGGACGCGCAGGCGAAGAACGGGTTGGCCGTCGCCTCCAGGCCCAGCAGCACGCCGATGGGCCGGGGCGCGACCTGACCCTTCACGTCGAGCCCGTCCGCCCGCCACGAGCCGATGCGGCCGAACAGGTGCCGCCACCGCTCGGGGGCGTGGTACGCCTGCTGCACGGTGAAGCTCAGCGGCCGTCCCGACGTGCGGGCCATGGCCTCGATCAGGGCCAGCTCGCTCTCGGCGAAGTCGTCGTCGGGCGACTGGTAGGCGTCGGAGATCAGCTGGATCACACCGGTGCCGGCGTCGGCCAGGGCGCCGCAGAGGGCCAGCAGCTCGGCCTCGCCCGACCTCAGCGTGCCGATGTTCTCGCCCGTCTTGGTGCGGTGGACGTCGGTGCGGGACGTGGCGAAGCCGATCGCCCCCGCCGCCAGCGCCTCCCGGGTGAGCTGCGCCATCTCGGCGATCTCGGCGTCGGTCGGGTGCTGGAGGTGGTCGGCGCCCCGCTCCCCCATCACGTAGGTCCGCAGCGGGGCGTGGGGCACGTGGGCCCCGACGTCGACGGTGCGGTCGGTCCGCGCCAGCACGTCGAGGTACTCGGGGAACGACTCCCAACCCCACGTCATGCCCTCGGCCAGCGCCGTGCCGGGGATGTCCTCGACCCCCTCGAGCAGGCCGATCAGCCAGTCGTGGCGGTCGGGCCGGGCCGGAGCGAACCCGACGCCGCAGTTGCCCATGGCCACGGTGGTGACGCCGTGCTGCGACGACGGGGCCAGCACCGGATCCCACGTGGCCTGACCGTCGAAGTGGGTGTGGATGTCGACGAAGCCGGGGGTGACGAGCAGGCCGTCGGCGTCGACCACCCGGGCGGCCGGCGCCGAGACCCGTCCGACCTCGACGACGCGGCCGTCCTCGATGCCGACGTCCGCCGTCCGGGGCCGGGCCCCGCTCCCGTCGACGACGGTCCCACCTCTGATCACCAGATCCATGGGGTGACCGTAGGCGCGGCTCAGTACGGCGTGTCGGGGAGGTGGGTGACGTCGATGCCGTCGGCCCGCAGGACGTCGTAGACCCGGTCGTGGTCCTCGCCGGTGAGGCGCTGGACGTACTCGATGCCGTCGAGGTGGTCGATCTCGTGCTGGCAGATGCGGGCCACGACCTCGTCGGCGGTCACCTCGATCACGTCGCCGTGGAGCGTGCGCCCCCGCATCTGGACGAACTTGGGCCGGTCGAGACGGGCGTGGGTGCCGGCGACCTCGAGCGACAGGCAGCCCTCGGTGTAGGTCCAGCTGCCCTCGGTGGCCCGCACCTCGGGATCGACCACGACCTCGGGCATGGCCCGCTTGTGGACCTGGACGAACATCCGCAACGGCGCCCCGACCTGGTTGGCGGCCAGGCCGACGCCCGGCGCCCGGTGCATCACCTTCACCATGTGCTTGGCGAAGTCCTTGATCGCCGGCGTGATGCGGCCCACCGGCGCCGTCGGCCGGTGCAGCACCTCTGTCTCGACCGGGACGACGCCGACGGCGGCGCGGGCATCGTGGTCGTCGGCCGGCCACACCCCCTCGCCGGTCCACGTCTCGCTGAGACCGGGCTCGACGGCGACGGCCTCACCCGGCGCGAGCGGCGGCACGAGGTGCTCGGCCGCGTCGGGGTGCGACGTCGGGAAGCGCCGCCCGCAGCTGCAGGTGCACCACTCCTTGACCGCACCACCGTCGACGGGCCACACCGTCAGCCGGTTCAGCGGCGCGCACGGGAGGTCGCCCCCGCGCACCGGGCACGACGACAGCGTCACCCGCCCCACGTGCTCGACGTCGCCCCGCCCCTTCTTCTTCCGTGCCATGAGCCGACGACGCTATCGAGGTCGCCGCTACCCTCCGCCGCATGCGACACGTGGCGTGGGTGATCGTGGTGGTGCTGGCGCTCGTCGGGGCCGGCTGCGGCGACGACGGGGATGAGGCCGACGAGGCGTCGGCCACCACCGAGGAGGCGTCCGAGGCCGGGGCGGAGACCACGAGCGAGGCCGACGAGGGAGCCTGCGACCTGGTCACCGTCGACGCGGTGGCGGAGGCCTTCGGCGAGCCGGCCGAGCTGGTCGATGCCCGGCCCTCCGCGTGCGACATCCTCGTGGGCGATGTCTCGCTCAACGTCCAGCGCATCGACGGCGGGATCGACCCGGAGGACACCACCCTCACCGCCTGCGAGGAGGGCACCAGGGTCGAGGTCGAGGCGGGTGACGCGGCTCACGTCTGCATCACGGAGGCCTACCCAGCCCCCTTCGGCGCCGTCAGCCGAGGCGATGTCGCCGTGTGGATCGGGACGCCCGCCAACACCGATGAAGCCGTGCGCGACCGGATCGCGGCCCTCCTGCCCTTGGTGACGGTGCCCGGCTAGGGCCGCAGCGCCTCGATCGTGAGGCGGACGGTGGGGTGCTCCTGGGGGTAGGGGTCGCGCCGGTGGGCGGCGACGACCTCGAGGCCGGCGCCCGACGCCGCGGTGGCCATCTCGTCCAGGGTCAGCAGGGTGGCGACGAAGGGCACGCCGGCGCCGAGGAAGTCGTCGGCCTCGACGAGGCCCTCGCCCTCGTGGGCGGTGACGAGGGCCCGGCCGCCGGGACGCAGCGCCCGGGCGATCTCGGCCCAGCCGAGCGCCTGCTCCTCCCGCCGCAGGTGGATGAACGAGTAGAAGGCGACGACGCCGCCGACGGAGCCGGACCGGACGGGCAGCGCCCGGAGATCGCCGGCACCGGCCGCACCCAGCCGCCGGGCGGCCAGCCCGGCCATCGACGGGCTCAGGTCGACGCCCACCACCCGGCGCCCGTGATCGGCCACCGCCCGGCCGATCTGGCCCGGTCCGCAGCCCAGGTCGAGCACGGGATCGCCCACCGCGGCGGCGAAGGCGGCGAGCCGCTCCCGGTCGGCCGGCTTGCCCGCCAGCTCGTCGACGAAGGTGGACTCGTAGCGGCCGGCGACGGCGTCGTACGAGCTGCGCAGCCGGTCCCAGGTCACGTCGCCCAGGCTCGCAGGCGGCCGAGGTCAGTCCTCGTCGTCGTCCTCGACCGGCTCGCGGGGCTCCTCGACGCCCAGCTCGACCATCAGCTGGTGGCGGGCGGGCTCGAAGTCCTCGTCGCTGACCTTGCCGGCCGCGTGGGCCTCGCTGAGGATGCGGAAGCGCTCCATGATCGCCTCGGTGTCGACGGCCTCGCCCTCGCCACCGCCCTCACCGCTGTGGCGCCGTTCGCGCTTGGCGGCCTGCTTCTCCTGGCGCATCTTGTCGATGCGGCGCTTCTCGGCGGACTGCTGGCCTCGCTTGCCCATGTGACCCTCTACTTCCTGACGGGAGACGTGGGTCGACGGGGTTGACGATCCAGCGAGCGTCCACCCTAGGGCTCAACGGCTAGGACGCCTTGGTCGCGAGATGGTCGACCAGGGTGCCGGCCTCGCCGAACAGCCGGGCCCGCCAGGTCTCCAGCAGCTCGGTGGCGTCGTGGTCGTCGGGGTGGAAGTCGGGGCGGTTGTAGTCCCGGATCCGCGTGCGCACGTCCTTGGACAGCCACGGCGAGCCCTTGACCTTGGCCAGCGAGCGGCCCAGTCCCCGCAGGTCGCGGCGGGACGCCGGGTCGCGGGCGATCGACCAGATGGTCCACAGCGTCGAGGTGCCGACGAAGCCGATGGTGATGGCGTTCATCACCCGGGCCCGCAGCTTCTGGTCGCCCACACAGGCCTGGTAGACGTCGAAGGCGACGGCCTTGTGCTCGCTCTCCTCGATGGCGTGCCACATGAGGAGGTGGCGGACCTCGTCCTCGGTGAACATGGCCTGGGCCTCCTCGTCGGCCAGCAGCACCTCGGCCAGGGTGGCCGTGTAGTGCTCGAGGGCGGCGGTGACGGCCAGACGCACCTTGGGCGGCGAGATGCGCTCGTCGAACTTGAGGCGCTTGCCGGTGAAGCGGTCGATCGTGGCGGTCGGGAACCCCAGCTCGGCCAGGCGCTCGTTGAACGCCCGGTGCTCGCGGCCGTGGATCGCCTCCTGGCCGATGAACCCGGCGACCTGCTTCTTGAGGACCGGGTCGGTGATCTGGTCGCGGTAGTGGCGGACCGAGCGGACGAAGTAGTCCTCGCCCTCGGGGAACAGCGACGAGAGCACGGCGACGATGTGGCTCATCACGATGTCGCCGCCCATGTAGAGGTGGGGGACGTCGGCGGCGTCACCGTCGAAGAAGGAGATGCGCCGGACCGGGAACGATCGCTCCGACGACGCCTGGGCGGCGGGCTCGGTCACGTCCTCGTCGGTGTCGGTCTCGATGGCGGGATCGGCGACGGCGGTGCTCATGGGAGCTCCTTCTCTGGACGGGCCAGGTTCGGTCTGCCCCGATGCTACCGCCGGTAACACTTCTGTCCAGAGGACGTCCGTCACACGGCGAAGCGCCGCCCCCGGCTGCGCTTGCGCAGGTAGGCACCGACGGCCAGCGCGACCAGGGCCAGGACGACCAGCGGCAGGAGGGTCGCACCGGTGCGGGCCAGGCCACCCGAGGACGATCCCGAGCCGGATCCCCCGCTGCCGGTGCCGCCGCCGGCGTCGCTCCCGGTGCCGAGCACGCCGGAGCCGCCGCTCGCGCCCGGGCCGGTCTCGGTGCCGGGCCGGTCGACGCCCTCGCCCAGCACCGCACCGGGGTCGAGCTCGCCGCAGTCGACGTTGAAGGTCACGCCCACGGCCACGAGGGCGCCCACCTCGGCGAGGACGAAGGAGAAGGCGGCGTTGCCCTCGGCGTCGGCGACGAGGGTGGCGACGGACTCGCCGCCCAGCGTCAGCTCGACCTCGGCCCCGGCCTCGACCCCGGCGATCGAGCCGGTCACGGTGCCCCCGACCTCGACCCCGGCGTCGTCGATCGTGCACGTCGGGTCGCCGGGGGGCTCGGTGGGAGGGACCGTCGGTCCGTAGGGATCCGACGTCGTGGCCTGGCCCGCCGCCGGCGCGCCGAGGCCCAGCACGAGGGCGGCCGCGAGCACGAGGAGGACGGACCGGAGGCGGGTGTGGGGGTGCACGGCTCCACCCCTTCGTCGCCGACCTACGATCCCCTGCCTCTGAGCACCTCATCCACCCCCACACCGGACTCCCATCTGTGGCGCGACCGACCGGTCCTCGTCACCGGGGGCACCGGCTTCCTCGGCTCCCACCTGACGCGCCTGCTGGTCGACGCCGGCGCCGCCGTGGTGGTCCTGCGCCGCGATCGGGTCCCGCCGTCGAGCGTCGAGCAGGCCTGGTCCGAGCGGGTCACGTGGGTCGAGGGCGCGGTCGAGGACCAGGCGCTGCTGGAGCGGATCCTCGGCGAGTACGACGTCCGCACCGTCTTCCACCTCGCCGCCCAGACGCA
>DASVEC010000354.1:0-10350 GCA_036380755.1 Iamia sp.
CAGGCGGGCGGCCTCCGCCCACAGCGCGGCGGCATCGGGCAGGCGGTCGGCGGCCCGCAGCTCGCCGGCGGTGGCGGCCACCTCGTCGGCCACCGGGGCATCGGGCAGGAGGGTGGCGGCGGCCAGGTGGACGGCCCGGCGGTGGCCGACCGCGAGCGGCCCACCGGGACCGATGGCGTCGGCGAGGGCCTGGTGGGCGGCCCGGGCCTCGCTCGGGCGGAGCGTCGTGGCCGGCCCGCGGGCGTGCAGGGTGCCGTCGGCCGCCACCTCTACGAGGCCCTGGTCGATGGCGTCCTCCAGGCCCGTGAGACCGAGCCGTTCGAGCGCCCGGCGGACGATGGCGGCGTCGGCGCCGTCGGCCAGGTCGACCACGTCGGGCACCGTGACAGCCACGGTGCGGACGCTACGCCCGCGACCGATCGGCCCGCATCCGTGGAACCACGTAGACGCCCCGTCAGCTGGTGCGCACCCGCTGCCGGTACTCGGGCAGGCCGATGATCCGGTGGGCGACCTCGGCCACGCCGGTCGCCGGGGTGGTGGCGATCATGCGCTCCCAGTCGTTGACCGGGGCCGAGGCCGGCGTCCCGTCGAGCAGGGTGAGGAACAGCACGAGGGCGTGGACCCGGGGCGCGAGGACCTGGCGGTACTCGGCCGACTCGCTGAAGCCGAGCATCACCCCGCCCCGGGTCTTGCGGCCGGTCGCGATCTGGCTGGTCCAGTACTGCACGCCGCTCTCCTCGCCGGGGCGACCGAGGACGTTCTGGTACACCCGCCGGACGAACCCCTCGTGGGTGAGCGTCCCGTACTTCTGGGCGAACTCGGGGGCCCGGGCGAAGGAGTCGCTCACCCAGGCCAGCGATCGCCCGCTCCGGCGCTGGGCGAGCCAGTAGTCGAACCCGCCGACCTCGGGATCCCGCAGGTAGTACGCCCGGTACAGGCGGACCACAGGGTCGACGTTGGTGGTGGCGTCGGACCCGGTGCGTAGGGCGGTCAGCAGCTGGCCGGGCGTCTTGGTGCCCTGGCGGAGGGGACCGGCCCACGTCGAGCGCTCGGAGGCCGTCGCGGCCCGGCCGACCACGTCCCGGAAGGTGCGATCGACGAAAGCGGTCACGTCGCTGAACGGCACCCCACGAGCGGGCCCGGCCCGCCCGGGGGCGACAGCTGGCCGACCTCGTTGCGGGCCAGGACCTGCACGGTGACCGGCTTGCCGTAGCTCGTGAAGGGCAGCAGGAACCCGGCGGTGGGCGACGACAGCGACACCAGGTCGTCGCGGAGGCGGGCGCCGTCGACGGTGACCCGGATCCGGTACTCGCGCAGCGGGGCCGACCCCGGCGAGCTCGGGGCCTGCCAGCTCGCCGACAGGGTGGGGCCGTGGGTCGTGTCGCTGATCGTGACGGCCACGTTCCGAGGCACCGAGGGGGCGGTGAGGGTGGGGGTGGTCAAGGTGACCGTGGTCGAGCTGGTGCCGCTCACCCCGCTGCAGTACTCACCCGACGTGCTGCCGGTGAAGGTCCGGGTCTCGCCGGGGTGGAGGGAGAAGTAGAGCCCGCCGCGGTTGCCCTCGGATGCCGGCGTCGGGGCCGTCGACACGCAGTCCCAGAGGGTGCCGCCCAGGTCCTCGCGGTGCGGTCCAGTGGCGCAGCTGTAGAGCTCCTGGCCGAAGTTGTCCATCCCCGGCGGCGGCGAGTGGCTGTCGGAGTGCAGCCCGAGCAGGACGTCGTAGCGCTGGCCCCGGTCCTTGGGCTCGACCAGCGACACCACCCCCTGGACCCCGTCGGCGATGCCGGTGCGGGTGCAGCCGGACGGGGGCGCGATGTCGAACGCCTCGTAGTCGATCAGCTGGTCGCCCTGGGCGGCGGCGATCAGGTCGCTGCCGACGGATGCCGGCCGCCGGGTGAGCTCCACGGTGCCCGAGGCCTCGCCCGAGAAGGCCCCGCGCGGCCCGAAGGTGCCCTGGAAGGTCGTGGTGAACGTGACCGACCACCCGGTGGCGGCGCCGGCAGGGGCCACGGCGACCGGAGCGACGGCCGCCACGGTGGCGACCTGGACGATGGCGCCCGCGAGGGCGACGGCGACGAGCACGGAGCGGACGGCGGGGGGGATGGCCATGGGCCGACGATGCGCTCACGGCAGGGGCCGCCGCATCCGTGGAACCACCGATTCACCCCTCGATCGAGTCGGCTCCGTTCGGGAGGCGGATGGTGACGAGGAGGCCGCCGGCGGGGAGGGGGGTGAGGTCGAGGGTCCCGTCGTGGGCCAGGACGATGCTGTGCACGATGGCCAGCCCGAGGCCGACACCGACGTGCTCGTCGGTGCGGATGCGCTCGGTCCCGCGCTGGAAGGGCTCGGTGAGGGTCGGCACGAGGTCCGGCGGGACCGGGGAGCCCGTGTTCTGGACCCGCAGCACGCTGGCGTCGGGCCGAGGCTCGGTGTGGATCGTGACGGTGCCGCCGGCGGGGAGGTTGTGGACGATGGCGTTCTGGACGAGGTTCGTCACCATCCGCGAGATGAGGGGAGCGGAGCCGACGATCGGTGTCGTCTCGCCGGTGACGTCGAGCGTGATGCTGCGCTGCTCGGCGAACGGGAGCAGCGCCTCGGTGACCTCCTCGGCGACGAGCGAGAGGTCGACCGGTTCCCGCGTGAAGGACCTCTGGTCGGTCCGGCTGAGCACGAGGAGCGCCTCGGTGAGCTCGATCGCCCGGGCGTTGACGGTGTGGAGGCGGTCGATCAGCTGGCGCGGGTCCTCCGGGGGATCGCGGCGGGCGACGTCGAGGATGGTCTGCGTGGTCGCCAGCGGAGTGCGCAGCTCGTGCGCGGCGTTGGCGGCGAACCGCTGCTGCTCGGCCACGTGGGCTTCGAGCCGGGCCAGCATGGCGTCGAAGGCGTCGGCGAGCTCGCGGAGCTCGTCGTCGCGGCCGGGCAGCTCGATCCGATGGGAGAGCCGTCCGGCCGCGGCTTCGCGGGCGGCGTCGGTGATGCGGGTCAGGGGTGTGAGCATGCGGCCGGCGAGGATCCACCCGCCCACGAGACCGAAGACCAGCAGGCACGCCAGCACGACGGCGGCAGCCGGAGCGAAGGTGCGCAGGAGGAAGTTGGTGTTCCCGGGCACGAGCCCACCGGTGGTGCTGATCGCATCGTCCGGGACGTAGTCCCACAGGAAGTCGAACGATCCGTGGCGCTGGCCGGCGAGCCAGGCGGCGGCGAGCATCAGGGCCCCCGCGACCATCAGGAACCCGGCGTAGCTGAGGGTGAGCTTGAGGCGGACGCTGGGCCCGGCGCGCCTACTCATCACCGGTGTCGATGCGGTAGCCGACGCCGGCCACGGTGGCGATGATCCAGGGCTCGCCGAGCCGCTTGCGCAGGGCGGAGACGGTGATGCGGACGGCGTTGGTGAAGGGGTTGGCGTTCTCGTCCCAGGCCCGCTCGAGGAGCTCCTCGGCGCTGACGACACCGCCCTCGGCGGCGACGAGGACCTCGAGCACGGCGAACTGCTTCCGGGTGAGGGCGACGTAGCGTCCGTCGCGGAAGACCTCCCGGCGGAAGGGATCCAGCCGGAGGCCGGCGATCTCGCTGACCGGGGGCCGGGAGTGGGCGCGCCGGCGGTCGAGCGCCCGCAGCCGCATGACGAGCTCTCGCAGCTCGAACGGCTTGGTGAGGTAGTCGTCGGCACCGAGCTCGAACCCGGAGGCCTTGTCGTCGATCCGGTCGGCCGCGGTGAGCATGAGGATCGGGACGCCGCTGCCGGAGGCGACGATGCGGCGGGCGATCTCGTCGCCGGAGGGACCGGGGATGTCGCGATCGAGGACGGCGAGGTCGTAGGAGTTGACGGCCAGCAGCTCGAGGGCGGTGTCGCCGTCGCCGGCGATGTCGGCCGCGATCGCCTCCAGCCGGAGGCCGTCACGGACGGCTTCGGCCAGGTACGGCTCGTCCTCCACGATCAGCACGCGCACACCCGACCCTACGCGGCACGGCATATCGCCGGCATATGCAGACCGGGCCCGGTCTCACCCGACGGCCGCCTCGACCAGGTGCGCGACCAGCTGCTCGTAGGGCAGTCCGGCGGCGGCGAACATCCTCGGCACCTGGGACTCGGCGGACAGCCCCGGCATGGTGTTGACCTCGTTGAGGACGGGTCCGTCGTCGGTGAGGAAGAAGTCGATGCGGGCGACACCGGCGCAGCCGAGGGCGTCGAACATCCGCAGGGCGGCGTCGGTCAGGGCGGCCCGGTCGGTGCGGTCGACGTCGGCGGGCACGCAGAACCGGGCCGAGCCGTCGTACTTCGTCCGGGTGTCGAAAAGGCCGTCGCCCTCGATCTCGAGCGGCGGCGACGCCCAGCGACAGCCATCGGGCTCGAGGAGGACGGCCACGTCGATCTCCCGGCCCGGGACGACGTCCTCGACCAGGATCCGATCGTCGAACCGCGCCGCATCGCGCAGCGCGTCGCGCAGCTGGGCGGCGTCGCGGGCCAGGGCGACCCCGAAGCTCGACCCGGCCGCGACCGGCTTCACCACCACGTCCCGCTCGAACCCGATGGTCGCCACGTCGGCTGCGGCCACCAGCCGGCCGGGAGCGGTGCGGATGCCGATGGCCTCGGCCACGAGCTTGGTCGCCCACTTGTCCATGCCGAGCGCTCCGGCCCGCAGGCCCGATCCGACGATCGGTGTGTGGGCGAGGGCGCAGAGCGCGGCGAGGGTCCCGTCCTCACCGAACGGGCCGTGGACGGCGGGGAAGACGACGTCGGCCCGCTCGACGATGCACAGCGCCGTCGCCAGGGAGCTGATGACCTGCGACCCGAGCGGGGCTGCTCCTCTCCTCCACATCCCGTCACGGTCGATCGTCAGCTCGACGACGTCGAACCCGCGGGTCCGCAGCGCGGCCGCGACCGCGGTGGCAGACGCCAGGGAGACGTCGTGCTCGGCGCTCTCACCGCCACCGATCACCACGACCCGCCGCGTCACGCCACGCTCCTCGCCACGCGCGGCCCGATGCCGGTGACGATGGTGTGCGGGATGGTCCCGGCCCAACGAGCCCAGTCGTGGATGGTCGGGGTCGCGGCCCCGTGCGGGCCGAACACGGTCACCGACGTGCCGACCGGGAAGGACTCGGCCCCGGTGTCGATCACGATCTGGTCCATCGAGACCCGTCCGACGACCGGGAACCGGCGCCCACGGATCTCGACGCCGGCCCGGGCCGAGAGCTCCCGGGGGATGCCATCGGCGTACCCGACGGGGAGGAGGCTCAGGTGGGTGGCCCGATCGGTGACGTAGGTGCCGTCGTAGCCGACCGGCGTGCCGGCCCCGACCGAGGTCGTGTGGACGATCGGTGCGGTCAGGCGGGCCGCGCCGTGCATATCGACCGTCCCGGAGGGATCGATGCCGACCAGCCCCGCCCCGACGCGGACCACGTCGAGGTGCGTCGCCGGGTCGGTCAGCGCGCCAGAGGTGGTGGCGAGGTGGGCGAGCGGCGCACCGAGCCCCGCCGCCCGAACCGCCTGCCGGGCCTCGTGCAGGCGAGCGACCGCCGGCGCGTTCGCCGCTGGGTCGGCCCGGTCGGCCCGCGGCAGATGCCCCATCACCCCCACGACGCAGACCTTCCGGGCCTGGTGACCACGCCGGGCGAGACCGATCAGCTCCTCCCACTCCCGGCGGGGGCAGCCGCCCCGGGCCATCCCGGTGTCGACGTTGAGGTGGACCCGCACCGGCGAGGGGGCGTGCGTGAGGAGCGCGCCGAGCTCGTCCACCGATCCGACCGCGACGTCGACCCTGCTGGCGGTGGCCTCCTCGGCGTCGATCCCGGAGGGGTGCAGCCAGGTGAGGATCGGCACCGCCAGCCGCGCCGCGCGCAACGCGCCGGCCTCGGCGACGCTCGTCGTCCCCAGCCACCCGGCTCCGGCGGCGACGGCCGCTCGGGCGACCGTGACGGCGCCGTGGCCGTAGCCGTCGGCCTTGACCACGGCCATGATCGTGCTCCCGGTCCGGGCCCGGACCTCGGCCACGTTCGCGGCCACCGCCCCGGGCAGCGTCTGCAGGGTCGGGACCCGGTTCATCGGTGCGCCATCGACTCACGCGGGAGATCCGGCCGAGCCGCCCTCAGCGAGCACCGATGAGCGCCGCCGGCTCCGCAAGCTCCGCCGTTGGAGGGCCCGTGCTGTCTGGTTCGCTCGCTGCGCTCCCTCACGGCTGCATCCTCGGGTCCTCGGTCGGATCCGCGTACAGCGGCGGGCAACCGTCGTCGACGGCATCGGGGCGCAGCTCGAAGTGCCAGGGCTCGTTGCCGTAGATCTGGCACAGCCCGTGGACGGCCCCGTGCTCGGACAGCCACGCCGCGGCCTCGGCTGGCCCCACGTCGACGGCGTCACCCGACACGTGCGCAGACGTCTCCGGAGTGGCCACCCACCGCGCCGCCTCCTCCTGCGACCCGTACTCGGCGACGGCCTCGTCCCACAGCTGCTGCTGGTGCTCGGGCGACCGCCAACCACTGTTGACCCGGAGCCCGAGGCCGACGGCCTCCGCGTCCGTCGCCGCCCGGCGCAGGGCGTCCAGGAGATCCGGGTCGAGCCGGTCCACCGCCGGCACCTCGTCGTGCACCGAGACGGACGCCCCGTCGGGGATGACACCGTCAGCCTCGCCCCGCCCGGTCGGCCGGCTGGTCGGGTGGAGGACGTCGGCCGACGAGCTCCACGGTGGGGACGCCGAGACCACGACCCGGTCGGGCAGCACACCGTCGGCCTCGGACGCCACGAACGACGGCCGCACGACGAACGCCGCGATCGCGACCCCGACGACCGCCAGGCCGGCGAGCGCGATCCGGCGCGGGCGACGGGCGGGCGCGGACGGTGGGGCGCTCTGGTCGGTCACCATGCCGCCACTGAGGACGAACGACCGTTGCGGCGGCGTTCGCGGTTTTCGATACGCCGGCGATACACGACGTCGCGACCACCCTGACCTGCACCGTCGTCGGCGAACGTCCGTATCGTGGACGGGATCGAACGTTCCGACGTAGGTGCTGGGCGATGACCCCACTTCGTCGCGCATGACCGCCCTGGGGGAGTTCCAGTGCCAGGAGGTCGGAGAGGCCTTCCTCGCCCTGCTGCAGCGCACGATCGGTGCCGTGGCGAGGGCGGGCCTCTACCCGCCGCCAGGGGGTCGCGACCACTGGGATGCCGACGCGGTCGACACCACCGTCGCCGACTTCCTCGCCTCGAGCCAGACCCCGCGTCGTCTCACCGACCTGCGGACGCACTGCCGGACGGATCAGGCCCTCAGGGCCCGGCTCCAGCGCACGATCAAGAACTTCCTGGCCGACGGGGGCCGACGGACCCCCGTGGGTCGCTTGGTGCTCCGGTTCAACGAGGTCCTGGGCGAGGAACCCGACTTCGAACGAGACGGCCTCTACTGGCGTCTCGCCGGGACGACCTCCGAGCCCGCGGTCGTCGACGTCGAGACGCTCGTCGGGGTCGTCGCCGCGCTCGAGGTGACGGTCCCGCCGGCCTGGCGGAAGGGAGACCGCCAGGGCCCCGAGATCGACAGGTCGTCGGTGGTGCGCGTCGCCTGCGCCGCGCTCGAGGCCGCGGGCGGCCCGTTGCGCCCGGCCGACCTGGCGCAGCTGGCCGCCAGGCGTCTCGGCCTCGGTGCCCCGCCGCTCTCCATCGACGCCACCGCGTTCGATCCCGCTCCGGCCCACGCCCACCCGACCGACCCCACGGGGGCCGGAGCCCTGGTCGACCTCCGCGCCGACGAGGTGTTCTCCCGGCTCAACGAGGCCGAGCGCGCCGCGATCGCACCGCCGCACCTCCCGGTCGAGGCGCTCGGTCGGTCGCTGGGGGTCAGTGGCTCCAAGGCCCACCTGATCAGGAAGCGGGCCGTGACGATCCTCCAGGACGAGCTGGGGGACGAGGACGACGGACAGGCGGTCGCGACCGCGGTGTTCGAGCGGGCGAGAACCTGGAGCGAATCGTGGATGCCCCCGCGCGAACCGACGTAGTGGACCGGTGATGTCCGACCCGCGAGCGACCCATCCTCTGGACGTCGATCTCGTCGCCTTCGTCGACGGCGTCCTCGACGCCGCGGCGGTCGAGGACGTCGAGGCCCATCTCGGGCGGTGCCTGATCTGTCGCCTCAAGCGGCAGCGGATCGCCCAGGCCCCACCGATCGGTGTCGCCGATCGGCACGGGGGGGAGGCTCCGGCGTTCGATCCGATCGAGGTCGAGGAGGCGGATCCCTCCGCCGTCGGCACGGGCGAGCTGTGGCTCACGGCCGCCGACGACGCGGCGATGGTCCTGGTCACCGAGGTGTGGCCCGAGGGCCGGGGCGTGGTGGTGGTGCCCGTCGTGCTCGACGTCGAGGTCGCCGACGACGGCACGCTCGTCCTCGACGGCACCGCATCGCCGCTGGCGGTGCCGATGGCGATCTACGACGGCATGCTCACCCGCCTCCCGATGGCGACGCTCCGGGGCCGGATCGTCCCGGCCCGACCGGGCGTCGACCTGCTGAGGCTCTCCGAGGACCACCCGGGGGTCAGCCGAGGATCGCCTCTGGAGGGCCCGGCCGACCCGCGGCACGAGGTGCGACAGGCGATCGACGAGCACCTGGTCGGGGCCGAGCCGTCGTCCACCACCCCCCAGCACGTCTTCGACGAGCGGTTCGAGGAGCTCCGCCGGGCCTTCTACGGCCGGGACGACGCGGCCGTGCGCCCGCTGCACCTCCCGCCCGGGGTGCCGGACACGTGGGAGGGCATCGCCCAGATCGAGTCCTTCAACCAGCGGGTCCTCCTCCTGCTCATCGAGGGCGGTCTGCCCGAGGACCCGGGTCAGGTGAGCGCCCTGTGCGAGCAGCTCGACGGTTCGGCGGTCGCGGTGCGCGCCGACCCCCGCTCCCCGCAGGTCGACGTGTACCTGCGCGCCAACCTCGCCGGCGCCCGCTCCGTCCAGACCGGGGCCGTCTTGAGCGGGCCGATCCTGACCGGACCCGATGCGGACACGATCGTCCGGTACCTCGATGCGATGGTGAGCATCCCGAGCGTGACCGCGCTGACCGGTCGCCGGGCTCCGGTCGATCCGAAGGAGATCCTCGGCCGGCAGGTCGAGGCGGCGCTGGCCGCGCAGGTCGCCACCGGCCGGAACGCACGCATCCCGGCCAAGCGGGAGGGTCTGACGTCGGTCGAGGGTCTCGGACCCGACCTGACCGAGGCCCTGAGGACCGTCTTCTCGAAGATGGTCACGCCGTCGGCGATCATCGATCTGGCGGACGGAGACGAAGGATGATCACCCGGATCAAGCTCTCGAACTGGAGGGCCTACGGCAACGTCGCCATCCAGCTCGAACCGGGCACGACCTTCCTGATCGGCATGAACGGCGTCGGGAAGTCCTCGCTCGTCGAGGCCGTCCGGTGGGCGTTCGATCGAACGGCCAAGCCCGACGTCGAGTTCATCCGGAAGGGCGAGAGATCCGCGTTCGTGGAGGTCGACCTGCAGGTCGACCAGGCCGTGCTGCGCATCAACCGGGAGATCAGCCTGGGCACGGGGGCGAGGCCGCTGAAGACGCCCCGGACGGAGCTGACCGCGACCGTCGACGATCGGGTGGTCACCGAGGCGGAGCTGTTCGCCCGGCTCGAGACGGCCTGGGGCGCGGACATCGGCTTCGTGACGAGGACGGCCTTCCTCGACGATCTCTCCTCGTCGTCCAAGGACAGCGAGCTGCGCGCCCATCTCAGCCGGGCCTACGCCCTCGACACCCTCGAGGAGCACGTCGGTGTCTTCGAGCAGGCGGTGAAGCAGGCGGGTGTCGTCGCCAGCGAGGAGCACGCGGCCGCGGGGCAGCTGGTGCGTCGGATCGACCGGAGCCGGCGCGAGGTGGAGGAGCAGGAGGAGCTCCTCCGCGCCAGCGAGGCCAGGGCCGGCGACCACGACGTGGCTCTCGAGGCGGCGAACGCCGCCCTGGTCGAGGCGCAGCGAGCGCAGGCCGCGCTCGACGCCCGGGCCCGCTGGGACGCGAGGTGGCAACAGGTGGCCGAGGCCGCCGCCGCGTTCGTGGGTGAGCCCTCTCCGGGCACCGACCTCCGGCCGCTGCTGCGGTCGTCGCTCGAAGCGGCGTCCCGCCAGCGCGACGAGGCCCGAGAGGTCAACGCTCGCCTGCGGGAGCGGATGGCGGCGCTGGAGGAGGCGTTGGCGACGCTCGACGCCGCCGCCCAGGAGTGCCCCGTGTGCCGACGACCGCTCGACGACGAGAGCCGCGCCCATGCCCACGAGGTCCAGGACGCCGACCGCGTCCAGGTCGGCCGGGAGCTCGAGGAGGTCGACATCGAGGGGCCGTCCACGGTGGTGTCCGGGCTCCAGCGGCTCATCCGCGATGCG
>DASVEC010000355.1:0-11411 GCA_036380755.1 Iamia sp.
CACCACCGGCTCCGGTCGGCCCTGACGATGCTCGGGATCCTGATCGGCATCGCCGCGGTGATCCTCACCGTCGGGCTCGGCCGCGGCGCCCAGGCCGAGGTCCAGGAGCAGATCGACGCCCTCGGCACCAACCTCCTCATCGTCTCGCCCGGCAGCAGCACCGACGCCGAGACCGGCGTGCGGGGCGGGTTCGGGTCGGCCACGACGCTCACCACCGGCGACGCCGAGGCCCTGGCCTCCGACGCCGCGCCCGACATCGCCGCCGTCGCCCCCGCGACGAGCACCTCGATGTCGCTGGCCGCGGGGGACGCGACGTGGACGACGAACCTGGTCGGCACCACCGAGGCGTGGGCCGAGGTCCGGGCCCGGGAGGTGGCCGAGGGCCGCTTCCTCACCGCCGAGGACGACGAGTCCACCGCGGCCGTCGTCGTGCTCGCCCCCGACACCGCCGAGGAGCTGTTCGGCTCGGCCGCCGCGGCCGTCGGCCAGGAGGTCACCGCCAACGGCGTGACCCTCGAGGTCGTCGGCGTGCTGGAGGCGTCGGGCTCGTCGGACGACTCCAACGAGGACGACCAGGCGCTCGTGCCCCTCTCGACCGCCCAGCAGCGGCTGGTCGGGGGGACCGACCGCGACGCCCTGTCGACCATCTACCTGTCGGCCACCGCCACCGACACCCTCACCGCCGCCTACCAGGAGGCGTCCGCCATCCTGCTCACCCGGCACGGGCTGGCCGAGGAGGAGGCCGACTTCACCATCGCCGACCAGCGCTCGCTGCTGGCGACCTCGGAGGACGTCGACCAGACCCTCGCCGTGCTGCTCGGCGGCATCGCCGGCATCGCCCTCCTCGTCGGGGGGATCGGC
Source organism: Iamia sp. (assembly GCA_036380755.1). GTDB lineage: Bacteria > Actinomycetota > Acidimicrobiia > Acidimicrobiales > Iamiaceae > Iamia. The sequence goes on from DASVEC010000355.1 coordinate 862, forward strand.
GTGATGAACATCATGCTCGTCTCGGTCACGGAGCGGATCCGGGAGATCGGCCTGCGCAAGGCGCTCGGGGCCCGACCCGCCCTGATCCGCCGCCAGTTCCTCGTCGAGGCCTCGGTGCTGGGTCTGGCCGGCGGCGTCCTCGGCGTGCTCGTCGGGGTCGGCGGCGCCTCGGTGCTGCCCCGCCTGGCCGACACGCCCGTGGTCCTGTCCCTGCCGCCCGCCGTCGCCGCCATCGCCCTGGCGACCGTCATCGCCCTGGTGTTCGGCGTCTACCCCGCGTCGCGGGCGGCCCGTCTGGCGCCCATCGACGCCCTCCGCTCCGAGTGAGGTCTCCCGTGCCCCCGATCGATCCCACCTCGCCCATCGTCCCGCCGGTGCGCCGGCCGGTCCGCCGCCGGTTGGCCGCGGCGGCCGCCGCCGGCTCGCTCGCCGTCATCGGCGTCGCCGGGGCGGTGGTCGGGGCGGCCGACACGACCGACCCGTCCGGCCTGCGCACGGCCGAGGTCGGCCGGCAGGAGGTGGTCGAGACGCTCGACCTGACCGGCACCGTCGAGCCGGTGGCCGAGGCCGCGGTGGCGTTCCCGACGGCCGGCACGGTGGCGTCGGTGGAGGTGGCCGCGGGCGACGTGGTCGAGATCGGCCAGATCCTGGCCACGCTCGACACTGCCGAGCTCGATGCCGCCGTGGTGGCGGCGGAGGAAGCCCTCGCCGTGGCCCAGCTCAGCCTCGAGCAGGCCCTCGCCGGCGAGGAGGTCACCGACGCACCGGCCGACGGGGCTACCACCGGCTCGCCCGACGGCCGCCAGCCCACCGCGGTGGGGATCCCGGTCCTCTCGGCCGAGGTGCTCCCGGTTGCGGAGGAGACGGCCTCGGGGGTCACCGACGAGGAGGTGGCCGCGGCCCAGCAGGCCGTGCTCGACGCGGCCGCCGCGGCCGACGAGGCCCTGATCGCGGCCGACACCTCGCTGGCGCTCGCCACCGACGTGTGCGCGGCCCTCGGCGAGCCCGACGCCAGCCCCACCGTGGCCGACGACTGCCGGGCCGCCCTGGAGCAGGTCGTCGCCGACCAGCAGGCCGCGGCGGCCGCGCTGACGGCCCGGGGCGAGGCGGCCGACGCCCTCGACGCCCTGCTGGCCGAGCGGGCCGCCGAGGAGCCGGTCGAGGAGGAGCCGCCGGCCACGACGCCGCCGTCGACGACCCCCTCGGCGCCGTCGACCACTCCGTCGGCACCGTCCGACGACAGCAGGGGAGCGGACACGGACACCCCGTCGGCCCCCGAGAGCGCCGCCCCCTCGGGGACCGACACGACCAGCTCGCCCAGCGCCGAGGAGCTGATCGCCTACCAGTCCGCCGTCGACGCCGCCGCCGCCCAGCTGGTGGTGGCCGTGCAGGCGCTCGACCAGGCGACCATCGTCAGCCCGCTGGCCGGCACGGTGGCGTCGGTCGGGCTGGCGCCCGGCGACGAGGTCACGGCCGGGTCGAGCACGTCCACGGTCATCGTGGTCGGCGACGGCGGCTACGAGGTGGCGACCACGGTGGCCGTCGACGACCTCGCCGAGCTGGAGGTGGGCCAGCCGGTGACGGTGGCCGTCGACGGCTTCGCCGCCCCCGTCACCGGCGAGGTGGTCAGCATCGGCCTGAGCTCGACCGAGGGCGACAGCGGTCGCACCTACCCGGTGACGATCGGCCTCACGTCGTCGGACGGGCTCCGCCACGGCACCCTGGCCGACCTCTCGATCGCCCTGGAGACCAGCACCGACGCGGTGGCCGTCCCCACGTCGGCCGTCGACCTGTCGGGGGCCCAGGCCACAGTCACCGTGGTCGACGAGGACGGGTCGACCCGTGCGGTCCCGGTGGTCCTCGGTGCCGTCGGCGGGGCCTACGTCGAGGTGACCGGGGTGGACGTCGGCGAGGTGGTCGTCCTGGCCGATCTCTCCGAGCCCCTCCCCGAGTCCAGCGGCACGTCGTCCTCGAACGGGGCCGCCGACGAGATGATCGGTCCCCGCGGCGGGGCCGGCCCCGTGATGATGGCCCCGCCGGGCTAGCGGGGGTAGACGTCGAGCTCGGTGGCCTTGACGCTGACCCAGACGTCGTCGCCGGGGACGAGGGCCAGCTCGGCCAGGGCGGCGTGGGTGATGTCGGCGGCCACGGCGACGGGACCGGTGGCCTGGACCCGCACCCGGTCGGCGGCCGCCTCCACGCCGGTGACCACGGCGGGCCAGACGTTGCGGGGGCTCCCGTCGGGCCGGGACCGGAACAGGGCCACGGCGGCGGGTCGGATGGCGACGTGCACCGCCTGGCCGACCGTGAGCCCCTCGTCGCCGGCCACGGCCAGGAGGTGGCCACCGTCGGCCTCGACCGACCCGGGGCCGCGCACCGTGCCCGGCACCAGCGTCAGCCCGACCAGGTCGGCGACCCAGCGCGACAGCGGTCGCCGAGCCACCTCGGCCGGAGCGCCCTCCTGGACGACCCGGCCCCCGTCGAGGACCACGAGCCGGTCGGCCAGCGTGAGGGCGTCGACCGCGTCGTGGGTCACGACCACGGCGGGCCCGGCGAAGGCGGTGAGGTGCGCCCGCAGGACCCGCCGGACGTCGGCCCGGGTGGCGGCGTCGAGGGCCGAGAGCGGCTCGTCGAGCAGCAGCAGGGCCGGCTCCGGGGCGAGGGCCCGGGCCAGGGCGACGCGCTGGGCCTGCCCACCCGACAGGGCCGTGGTGCGGGACGCGGCCATCCCGGCCAGACCCACCCGCTCGAGCCAGCCGAGGGCGGTGGCGTGGGCGGCCGCCCGGGCGACGCCGCGGGCGCGGAGCCCGAAGGCCACGTCGTCGCGGACCGACAGGTGGGGGAAGAGCCGCAGGTCCTGGAAGACCAGGCCGACCGGCCGCCGCTCGGGGGGGACGAAGCGCCCGGTCCCGGGCTCGTCGAGCACGACGTCGTCGAGTGCGATGCGCCCGTCGGCGAGCGGGCGGAGGCCGGCCAGGGCCCGCAGCAGCGTGGTCTTGCCGGCGCCGTTCGGCCCCAGCAGGCCGACGACCTCGCCCGGCGCCACGTCCAGGGCGACGTCGAGGTCGAGCGCGCCGAGGCTCACCGAGACCGAAGCGTGCAGCCCGCTCACAGCTGCGTCGTCCACCGGCCGCGGAGGGCCACCAGCACGACGAGCGAGACGGCGACGAGCACCAGGCTGAGCACGACGGCGGCGCCCGGGTCGCGGTTGAGGGCCTGGTAGACGGCCAGCGGCATCGTCTGCGTCCGGCCCTGGAGGCTGCCGTTGAAGGTGATGGTGGCGCCGAACTCGCCGAGCGCCCGGGCCCAGGCCAGCACCGCTCCGGCCGCGACCGACGGGGCGATGCGGGGCAGCGTCACCCGGCGCAGCACGGTCCAGCGCCCGGCGCCGAGCGTGGTGGCCGCCTCCTCGAGCCCGCGGTCGCCGGCCTCCAGCGCGCCCTGGACGGTGATCACCAGGAACGGCAGGGCCACGAAGCTCTGGGCCAGGACGACACCGGGCGTCGTGAAGGCGAGGCGGACGTCGAACGTGTCCTCCAGCCACGAGCCGATGGGGGAGCGGCGCCCGAGCGAGTAGAGCAGGGCGGCACCCCCCACCACGGGGGGCAGCACCATCGGCAGGGTCACGAGCGCCCGCACCACCGACCGGCCCGGGAACGGCGACCGGGCCAGCAACCAGGCCAGCGGCACCCCCAGGGCCAGGCACAGCACGGTGCTCAGGGTCGACGTGACCAGCGACAGGCGCAGGGCGTCGCCGACCGCCGGGGCCCGCAGGACCTCGTCGAGGTCGGACCACGGCGCCCGCTGCACCAGCCCGACGAGGGGCAGCACGAGGAAGGCGATGGCCGCGAGGGCCAGCGGCAGCAGGGCGAGCGGGATCCGCCCGGCCGCGGGGACGTCGGTGCGTCGGCTCAGGGCGCGGGTCCGAAGCCGGCATCGGCGAGGGCGGCCTGGCCGTCGTCGGAGAGCACGAAGGCGATGAAGGCCCTCGCCCCCTCCACGTTGGCCGACTCGGCGACGGTGGCGATCGGGTAGGTGGCGACGACGTTCCGGTCGTCGGGGATGGCGATCCCCTCGACGGCATCGCCGGCGGCCAGCACATCGGTCCGGTACACCACGCCGACGTCGACCTCGCCCGCCTCGACCTTGGTCAGCAGGGCCCGGACATCCTCCTCGTTGGTGTCGATCGACGGCACGATGCCCGCCGCGTCCAGGGCCTCGCGGGCGAAGCGGCCGCAGGGGACCTCCTCGTTGCAGAGACCGACGACCAGGTCCTCGTTCGCCAGGTCGTCGAGGCCGTCGACGCCGCCCGGGTTGCCGGCCGGCACGACCAGCTCGAGGACGTTGGTGGCGAAGTCGGTGGGCTCGCCGTCGAGGGCGTCGGCCGCGACGAGGTCGTCCATGTTCGAGGTGGCGGCGGTGGCGATCACGTCGGCCGGGGCGCCCTCGGTGATCTGGGTGACGAGGCCGGACGAGGGACCGAAGCTGAGCTCGACGGTGGCATCGGGGTTGGCCTCCTCGAAGGCCGTGCCCAGCTCCTCGAACACGTCGGTCAGGGAGGCGGCGGCGAACACGGTGACGGTGCCCTCGACCCCGTCGGCCGGCGCCTCGGCGGTCTCGGTCGCCTCGTCGTCGCCGCACCCGGTGACGAGGGCGGCCATCAGGAGCACCACGGCGAGGCGCCTCATCGGGCCAGGTCCACGAGGACGTCGGTGGCCTTGACGGCGGCGTCGGCCAGGACGCCGGGCTCCAGGCCCAGCTCCTCGACGGCCTCGGCGGTGATGAGCGAGACGATCCGGTGCGGGCCGGCCTGGATCTCGACGGTGGCGGCCACCCCGTCGCGGGCGACCCGGGTGACGATGCCCCGGAAGCGGTTGCGGGCCGACAGCCCCGAGGTGGCCGTCTGCTCGCCGGCCAGCGCGACCAGGAAGGCGGCCAGGTCGGCCCCGTCGATCGTGCGGTGGCCGCGGGTGTCGCGGGTGGTGGGGAGCCGGCCGTCGTCGGTCCAGCGCCGCACGGTGTCGGCGCTGACCCCGGCCAGCTCCGCCACTTGAGTTGGCGTCAGCGAGGGCACCCACCGACTCTACCTCGCAGATGCGAGGCAATCGGTCGGATCAGGTGGCGAAGTCCCGGATGACGTCCTCGGCCCCGGGAGCCAGCACCACCGTGGCGTTGTCGCCCGACCCCATCACCGGCAGCTCGGTCTGGACCGGCTCGAGCTGACCCATGTTCCAGGCGAAGATCAGGGCGTCGAGCAGCTCCATGTGGTTGTCGATGCTGAGCCCGTCGACCAGGGCGTTGCCGATGCGGGCCAGGTGGAGCGGGTTGCGGCTGGACCCGGCCTCCTTCAGGACCTCGCGCAGGAACTGCTGCTGGCGGACGATGCGGTCGAGGTCGGAGCCCGACGTCCCCTGGGGCACGCCGTCGATGACCTCCTGGTACTTGCGGCTGCGCACGAAGGCCAGCGCCTGCTCGCCGTCGAGCTCGTTCGGGCCGGCCTGCTGGATGTTGAGCCCGGAGCCCTCGTCGATGGCGGGCGTCGGGAACTCGATGGTGACGCCGCCGAGGGCGTCGACCAGGTCGGCGAAGGCGGTGAAGTTGATCTCGATGTAGCGGTCGATGGGGATGCCCACGCCCTCCTGCACCGTGCGGAGCAGGTTCACCGCGCCCTGGTTGTAGGCGGCGTTGATGCGGGCCCGCTCGCCGCCCAGGTCGGGCCGGGGGACCAGCAGGTCGCGGGGGATCGACAGGAGGCGGGCGGGGCCGTCGCCGGTGCGGAGGACGAGGATCGAGTCGGCCCGGTTGCCCTCGGTGCCCTCGCGCTTGTCGGTGCCGATGAGCAGGTAGTTCGTCCCGCCCTCCGACCCGGCCAGGACGCTCTCGCCGTCGACGTCCACGTCGATCCGCTCGATCTTGTCGAACTGGGCGTTGGCGTAGAACCAGCCGAACTGCACGGCGAGGAGAACGGCGACGATCCCCAGGCCGACCAGGCCCAGGAGGATGCGGAACGGGCCGCGCTTGCGCGCCGGCCGCCCGTCGGCCCGCACCACCCGCTTGCCGGCGAACAGGGAGAACGTCACCGCGAAGACCAGCCCGGTGATCAGCCCCAGGACGAACAGGACGACGAGGATGGTCATCGGGGACCGATCTGCGTCGCCTCGGGGTCCGGGGAGGCGGCCGAGGGGGGCGGCGTCGCTCCGCCCTCAGAGTAGACGACCACGACGTTGCCGATGCCGATGCGGTCGCCGTCGCGCAGGGGGGCGACCCGGCCGTCGGGGATGCGGTGGCCGTTGAGCTCGGTGCCGTTGGCCGAGCCCCGGTCCTCCAGCTCCCAGCCGGGGCGGCCCTTCGACCGGCGCCGGACGACGGCGTGGGCCCGGCTGGCCCGGCTGTCCTTGATGCGCATCACCTGGTCGGCGCCCCGGCCCATGGTGACGGGCTCGTCGCCGAGGTCGACCCCCTCGCGGCTGCCCTCGACCTGGAGGCGGGCCCCGGCCGCGCCCTTGGTCAGGGAGGGACCGGCGGCGACGGCCGTGGCCGCCTCGAAGGGCGGCTTCGGGGCGGGGGGTGGCGGCGCCGGCTTCGCCGGCGGGGCGCCGGGATGGTTGACCCGTATCCCGTGGTCGGCGGGCGTGGAGCGGGCCCCGGGGGCAGGCTGGGGCTGCTGGTAGGGGCGCGACGGAGGGCTGGGCCGGCTGCGGGCCCCTCGGTCGCCCACCACGGGCACCGGCCGGGATCCTCGGCGCACGCCGTTGATGCCCACGATCGCCAGGGCGCCGACGGCGAAGCCGGCGACGAGGACGAGGAGGTCGAGCACCGAACGAGGCTACCGACGGCACCCCTCCCGATCCCGCACCCCGGCCGGGGGGTCCCACCCCCGACCTGGGGCTCAGGCGGGGGTGAAGCGGACGGTGCGGGTGGGGAGGTCGGCCGTCACGAGGCGGACGGTGGTGCGCTCGCCGAGGGGCGGCTGGCCGTCGCACCGGGCCCGGACGGCCGGATCGTCGATGACCACCGTGCTCCGGTCCCGCTCGGGGTCGTGCTCGACGACGGCTGCGTCGAAGGTCTCGCCCACCCGGTCGGCCAGCAGCCAGGCCTCGACGTGGTCGACGGCGGTCCGTTCGACGGCCTTGGCCCGCCTCCCGCTGGCGGCCAGCAGGTCCGGGAGCAGCGGCAATGCCTCCCGGACCCATCCCGGGACCTCGCCCCCGGCGGCGGCGGCGAGGGCGGCCTCGGTGGCGAAGCGGTCGCCCAGCCGCCGGATCGGGGCGGTGACGTGGGCGTAGGGCGCCCCCACGCCGGCATGGCCCACCACCTCCGGCGGCGCTCCGTCGAGCGGGGTGTAGCCGGCGCCCCGGAGCAGCTCGGCGGCCAGGTCGAGGAAGGCGGCGTGGCGGGGCTGGCGGGCGTCCAGCTCCGCCAGCACCGACCCCGGATCGGCCCCGTCGGGCCAGGGCACGCCCAGGGCCGGCGCCGCCCGGCGCAGCTTCCGGACCGTGCGCTCGTCGGGGGCGGGGAGGGTGCGGAGCAGGCCGATGCCGGCCTCGAGCATGAGCCCGGCGGCGGCCATGCCGGTGAGCAGCGACACCTGGGCGTTCCACGTCTCGACCGGGAGCGGAGCCCGGTGCTCGATCGTCCACGAGCCGTCGGGCCGGCGGACCACCTCCTGGCTGGGCAGGCCCAGCTCGATGGCGCCCTCCCGCCGGGCGCGGGCCAGACGGGCCTCCCCCAGCGCCGGCAGCAGCCGGGCCCCCTCGGGGGCGGTGCCGGCGTCGAGGGCGGCCTGGAGGTCGACGTAGGCGTGGCGGCTGCGGCTGCGCACGGTGGCCCGCTCGACGTGGACCGCCTCGGCGGCGCCGGAGTCGGAGACCTCGATGCGCCACAGCACCGCCGGCCGGACCTCGCCCGGGAGCAGGCTGGCCGCCCCCTCGCTCAGCACCGGGGGATGCAGGGGCACCCGGCCGTCGGGCAGGTAGAGGGTCTCGCCCCGGAGCCGGGCCTCGACGTCGACGGGGTCGCCGGCGGCGACGAAGGCGGCGAGGTCGGCGATGGCGTAGTGGACGATCCAGCCACCGCCCGGGCGATCGGCGATGTGCAGCGCCTGGTCGAGGTCCATGGCGCCGGGCGGGTCGACGGTGACGAGCTCGGCGTCGGTCGCGTCGCGCCGGTCGGCGGCCGCGACGGCGTCGACCGCGACCGCGGCGGCCTCCTCGACCGGGGGCGGGAAGGCCCGGGGGAGGTCCAGGTCACGCCACACCGGCTCGAGGTCGAGCTCGGTGTGGAGTGGCCGACGACGCATTCCCGTCGTCTAGCAGAGCGCCTACCCTCGCAGGAGTGGCCGACGACCCCGCGGGCGAGGACGTGCAGTGGGAGGCCGACGTCGTCCTCTCCGACGGCGGCACCATGCACGTCCGGCCCATCCGGCCCGACGACGGCGAGCGGCTGCTCACCTTTCACGAGCGCCAGTCGCCCGAGAGCATCTACTTCCGCTACTTCAGCCCCCGGCCCCGCCTGAGCACCACCGACGTCGAACGGCTGACGAGCGTCGACGGCGTCGACCGCATGGCCTTCGTCGGGCTGATCAACGACGAGATGGTCGGCGTCGCCCGCTACGACCGCTACCCGGCCCAGACCGTGGCCGAGGTCGCCTTCTTCACCGACGACCTCCACGCCGGGCGGGGCATGGCCACGGTGCTGCTCGAGTACCTCGCCGCCGCGGCGCGGGAGGCCGGCATCACCGGGTTCAACGCCCAGGTCCTGCCGACCAACCGGCGGATGCTGGGCGTGTTCAAGCAGGTCGGCTTCAGCGTGACCACGCGGTTCAGCGACGGCGTGATCGAGGTCGAGTTCCCCATCGAGCCGACCGAGGAGGCCATGGCGGCCATGGCCGAGCGGGCCCAGCGGGCCGAGGCCCAGTCGGTGGCCCGGATCCTGGCGCCCCGATCGGTGGCGGTGATCGGGGCATCGAGGCGGCCCGACAGCCTGGGCCAGGCCGTGTTCCGGCGCCTCCTGGCCGGCGAGCTCGACGGCCCGGTGTACCCGGTGAACCCCGAGGCCGACGTGGTGGCGAGCGTCCGGGCCCACCCGTCGATCCTCGACGTCCCCGACGAGATCGACCTCGCCGTCGTCGTCGTGCCGGCCGACCAGGTGGCCGAGGTGGTCGAGCAGTGCGGCCGCAAGCGGGTGCAGGGTCTCGTCGTCATCTCCGCCGGCTTCGCCGAGACCGGGGCCGACGGCGCCCGGCGGGAGCGGGAGCTGGTCGAGCAGGCCCGGCGGCTCGGCATCCGCCTCATCGGGCCCAACACCATGGGCGTGGTCAACACCGCCCCCGACGTGCGGCTGCTCGCCACCTTCGCCGACGTGGCGCCCAAGCCCGGGCGGGTCGCGGTGTCGTCCCAGTCCGGGACGATCGGGGCGGCCCTGCTCCGGCGGCTCGACCAGCTGGGCCTCGGCGTGTCGTCGTTCGTCGCCACCGGCAACAAGGCCGACGTCTCCGGCAACGACCTCCTCCAGTACTGGGAGACCGACGACGCCACCGACGTGGTGCTGCTCTACCTCGAGAGCTTCGGCAACCCTCGCAACTTCGCCCGCATCGCCCGGCGGGTCGGCCGGTCGAAGCCCATCGTCGCCGTGAAGGCCGGGAGCGCGCTGGCCGCCCGGGGCCCCGATCGGGGGATCGACGGCGAGGGCGACGGCTTCGCCGGCCCGACCCGGGCGGGCAGCCGGGCCGGGATTCGCAGCGAGGACGTGTCCGACGCCCTGCTGGCCCAGACGGGCGTCATCCGGGTGGACACGCTCGACCAGCTCTTCGACGTCACCCGGGTGCTCGTCGACCAGCCCCTGCCGGCGGGGCGGCGGGTCGCCGTGCTGTCCAACTTCTGGGGCCCGGCGGTGCTGGCCGCCGACGCCTGCGTGGCCGCCGGGCTGACGCTGGCCGACGCGGCGCCGTCGCTCGCCGCCTCGCTCGAGGGCCAGCTGCTCCCGGGCGCACGGGTCGGGAACCCGTTCGAGCTCACCTCCGACGCCGGTCCGCGGCAGCTGACGGTGGCGGCGCGGGCCCTGCTGGACGATCCCGGCGTCGACGCCCTCCTCGTCCTCCACGCCCCGTCGCTCGACGGCGACGTGTCCCGGATGGCGACGGCGCTGGGGGCAGTGGCGGCGACCTCGTCCAAGCCGGTGGTGGCGTCGTTCCTCGGGTCGGTGCTGCCGGACGAGCGGCCCGCCGGTGACGTCCCCGTGTTCGTCTTCCCCGAGGCCGCGGCCCACGCCCTCGGCCGGGTGGCCCGGTACGCCGAGTGGTGCGCCCGCCAGACCGGGTCGGTCCCGGCCGTCGAGGGCGTCGACGGCGCCGGGGCGCGGGAGCAGGCGGCCGCGCTCGTCGAGGCCGCGCCCGGGCCGCAGTCGCTCGACGACGCCCTCGACCTGCTGGCGCGGGTGGGCGTCGCCCCCGTGCGCCAGGAAGTGGTGGGCACGGTCGATGATGCGGTGGCCGCGGCGGAGGCGATCGGCTGGCCGGTGGCGCTCAAGGCGCTGCGGATCGAGCGGCCGTC
>DASVEC010000356.1:0-14705 GCA_036380755.1 Iamia sp.
GCATCGCCCGCCTCGTCGACGCGGCCACGACCACCACCGGATCGGTCACGGCGACCATCGGCTACGCCGCCCCCGAGGTCCTCTCGGGCGAGCCGGCCACCGAGAAGAGCGACGTCTACGGCCTGGCCGCCACGCTCCACGCCAGCCTCAGTGGCCGGGCCCCCTTCGCCGGCACCGACGGCGAGGCCATGATCGCCCGCGTCGGCCGGGTCCTCACCCAGCCGCCGCCCGACCTCCGACCGCTGGGCGTCCCCCCGGCGCTGGCCGCGCTGCTCGAGGCCGCCCTGGCCAAGCGACCGGGCGACCGGCCCCCCACGGCCGATGCCCTCCGTGAGGCCCTGGAGGCGCTCGAGGCCGGGTCGCCCGAGCCCACCGCCGTCCTGGCCCCGGTGGCCGCGGCGGCCGCGACGGCCGTGGTCCCGCCCCCGCCCCTCGCGTCCCCGCCCCCGCGCCGGCCCGACCCGCCCGCTCCCGGCCCGACGCGCAACCGGGGCCGGGGCGCCCTGGTGGCCGCGGCCCTGATCGCCCTCCTGCTGCTGGGGGCGGCCGCCGGCTACGCCCTCACCCGCGACGACGGCGACGGCGGCGAGGTCACCGCCGGCACGGAGACGACGACGACCACCACCGAGGCGCCGACCACCACCACCTCGACCACGACGACGACCGAGGCGACCACGACGACCGAGGAGGAGACCACCACCACCTCGACGTCGACCACCACGACCGAGCCACCGGGGGAGATCACCGCCGAGGCGCTGGAGACGGCGGCGACCGACTACTACGCCCTCGCCGCCGCCGGCGACCTGGAGGCCTCCTACGCCCTGCTGTCGCCCGCCTACCAGCAGCGCAACTCCTTCGACGCCTACCGGCGCTTCTGGACCGAGACCGTCACCTCGGTCGAGGTGCAGGGCCGGCCCCGCGGCGATGCCGAGGCCGGTGCCGTCGAGCTGACCCTCCGCTTCGGCCTCCCGGACGGCGGGAGCAGCGTCGAGCAGGCCCGGCTCACCTTCATCCGGGGCGAAGGCGACACCCTGCTGATCGACACCTACGAGGTGGTCGGCTCGGGCGGCCGGGGCTAGCGCGCCCTAGTCGAAGTCGATCACGCAGGGATCGCCGGCGCAGGGCTCGACGACGAGGCCGCCGGGCTTCAGGAACTCCGAGATCTGGTCCCGGGCCCGCGGGTCCGTCCGGGGGTCGCCGTGGGGATCGTTGCCGGCCCGGGGCGGGGTGTTCTCGTACGGCGGCGGTGGGGTGCCGTGCTCGCCGTCGACGGGACCGCTGTCCCAGTAGATGGTGGCGGAGCCGGCGTGGGGCCAGGTCTCGATCCGCTCGATGCCCCACAGCGGCTCGACGTCGCCGGAGCGGTCGTCGACCAGCGGGGGCTCGTTGGTGCCGGCGCCGTAGGTCCGGGCCTGGACGTCGGCCGCGGCCATGGCCACCTGGTGGTCGCCGAAGGCGACGTGGAGGAGCACCTCGTGGGCCTCGGTGCCCGGCAGCGGGTCGGTGGTCATGTGGTTGGCGTAGCCGTTGCCCTCGCCCCGGTCCCACAGCATCTGGATGACCGACAGCAACATGATGCGGTCGAGGGCGCTCGGGTAGCTGCCGGCCAGGACGCCGAAGAAGGGGTCGAAGTCGACGCTGCGCTCGAGCAGGGTGCTGTAGTTGATGGCCGGGACGCCCAGGACGCCGCGGCGGATGTCGGTGCTGAGGGCCACCAGGGCGCCGCCCATGATCCCGCCCTGGCTGATGCCGTAGTAGTAGAGCTGGCCGGGGGCGATGGCGGGGGCGCCGGCGGTGCCCTGGAAGGCGGCGTGGCTCACGAAGCCGTCGGGCAGGGTCATGAGCCGGCCCAGGACCTGGAAGTTCAGGAGCCCCTGCTGGTTCCGGTCGGCCAGCTGCGGGAACTTCGACAGGTCGCCGATGATCTGGGCGATGTAGAAGCCCGGGTCGACGTCGTCCTCGGCCATGCCGATGTAGTCGGTGCCGCAGAACACCATGTTGTGCTCGCGGGCCACCTCGCGGGGCCCGCCGCTCGCCGCCTGCTCGCCCGTGCCCAGGAGGCCGTGGCCGTAGAGCCCGCCGCGGGCCGGGGTGGTGCGGGCCGAGTCGGGGACGACGCAGGTGAACGGGGCCGTCATGGTGCCCTGGGCCTGGGGCAGGTCGTCGGACCCGAGCCGCAGACGGGAGCCGGGCTGGCCCGTGCCGGTCAGGTACAGCGGGACCTCGAAGGTGCCGGTGACGCGGGTCCAGTCGCCCTGGTCGGCCTCCGCCGTGACGGTGAAGTCGGGGGCGGTCAGACCGGCCAGCCCGCCGAGGGTCTCGTCGCGCATGTGCACGGCCCGCTCGGCCAGGTTGCGGGTGCTGGCCACAGTGAAGGTCCACGCCATGTGGAGGGTCTCGCGCTCGAGGCCGGCCGCCGCCACCTGGTCCATGGCGAACTCGGCCCGCACCCGCTCCTCCTCGACCCGGCGGCTGGTGGACGGCAGGTCGTCGCGGAAGACCCGGAAGCCGGACGGGGCCTCGATCTCATCCCCCTCGGCGTCGCGCATCTGGCCGATGCCGACGGCGTAGGTGTGGCCGTCGAGGAAGTTGCGGGCGGGCCGGATCACCAGGGCCCGCTCGGCGTCGGTGGGGGCGTTGCTGTCGAGCTCGGCCCAGTAGGGCCACTCGTCGCCGGTCTCGGTGTCGACGATGACGATGGGGGCCTCCTCGTCCAGCGAGGAGCCGATGTCGTCGAGCCCGGGCAGGCCGGACTCCTCGGGATCGATCCCGCCGCTGTGGAGGAGGATGGCCGAGCCCGGGCTGAAGCCGTCCTGGCGGTTCCACTCGCTGGGGTCGAAGGCCGCGCCCCCGGCGGTGCCCGGCACCCACGACGGCTTGAGGACCACCCGGCGACCGGTGTCGGTGGTGGGGTCGGCGAGGGTGAGCTCGTCGTTCGGGAACGGAAGCAGGCAGCGGGTGCGGTCGAGGATGCTGCACCCGGCGCCCCAGGCCTCGCCGCTGGCCAGCAGGAAGCGGTCGATGTCGAGGATGCCCTCGCCCCGGCGGATGCGGGCGGCCCAGTAGTCGCGGCCACCGGGGTCGGCGTCGCGGGCGAGCACCCGGTCGTAGGCGTCGGAGACGACCGGGCCCAGGCGGGCGCCGGCCAGCACGAAGCCCTGGGCGACTTCGGTGCGGGTGGCGCCGGACTCGAGGCGGTCGAGCCAGTAGGCGCTGCCGGCCTCGTCGGGGCTGCGGTCGAGGACGCTGTTGTAGAGGGCCTGGACGAAGCCGGCCGGGCTGTCGCCGCCCTCGCGCTCGTAGAACTCGTCGGTGGCGAGAAGACGGACCAGCTCCTTCTCGACGGTGGTGGTCCGGGCCCGGATGGCGGCGACCGAGGCGTCGCGCTCGGTGGTGGTGGGTGCCCGGCCGAAGTCCTCGTAGATGGCCTCCACGTGGTCCCGGACCGACTCGATCGAGAGGACCACGTGGCGGGCGAAGGTGCCCCGCGACGTGGTCCCGTCGAGGCGGTTGCCCCAGTACGTGAGGCTGGGCTCGTCGACCGTGCGGCCCAAGATGGCGTCGTAGGCCTCCCGCACGTAGCGCTCCGAGCCCGGGCGCACCGGGATGCCCGGCTCGCCGAACCCGGGTGGCGGCGCCACCCCCGTCGCCGGCGCCCCGGTCCCCGTCGCCACCGCCGCCGCGGGCGCGGCACCGGGCACGAGCGCGACCGCGACCAGCCCGGCGAGCGCCGCGGCGACGCCGAGGTGCCGCCGACGAGCGCGGGCGGTGGGGCGGCCCGGGCCCGGACGGGTGCGAGCGACGGTCAAGGGTGCCTCCGTGCGGGGATGGCGGGGATGGCGGGGATGGTCCGTGTTGACTTGGTCACAGTAGCCAGTCCCGGGTCGCGGAGCCCGTGCAGCGCGGGCATGGGAGACCGCCCGACCAGGGGCAGTAGGGTCGTCCCCCGTGTCGCAGAGCACCACCTACGACGTCGTCGGCATCGGCAACGCCCTCGTCGACGTCCTGAGCCACGAGGACGACGACTTCCTCGCCGCCCACGACCTCACCAAGGGGGCGATGACCCTCATCGAGGAGGAGCGCGTCGTCGAGCTCCACGCCGCCATGGAGCAGCGGACCGAGATGTCGGGCGGCTCGGCGGCCAACACCCTCGTCGGCGTGGCCAGCTTCGGGGGGCGGGCCGCCTACATCGGCCGGGTCCACGACGACGACCTCGGCACCGTCTTCGCCCACGACCTGGCCGGGCTCGAGGTCCACTTCGACTCGCCCCGTGCCACCGAGGGCCCCGCCACCGGTCGCTGCCTGATCGTCGTCACCCCCGACGCCCAGCGGACGATGAACACCTACCTGGGGGCGTCGTCGATGCTGGGTCCGGAGCACATCGACCTCGACGTGGTGCGGGCCTCCAAGGTCACGTTCCTCGAGGGCTACCTCTTCGACCGCGACGCGGCCAAGGACGCCTACCGCGTCGCCACCGAGGCGGCCCACGAGGCCGGCCGCGAGGTCGCCCTCAGCCTCTCGGACGGCTTCTGCGTCGACCGCCACCGCGACGACTTCCTCGCCCTGATCGACGGTGGGGTCGACATCCTCTTCGCCAACACCGACGAGATCACCCGTCTCTACGAGGTCGACGACTTCGAGGACGCGGTGGCCAAGGTCCGCGGCCGGTGCAAGATCGCCTGCCTCACCAAGGGCCGGCACGGATCGGTGGTGATCGCCGGCGACGAGAGCCACCACATCGATCCTCACGAGGTGCCGAAGCGGGTCGACACCACGGGGGCCGGCGACCTCTACGCCGCCGGCTTCCTCTACGGCTACACCCAGGGCATGCCCCTCGACCACTGCGGGTCACTGGGATCGATCGCCGCCGCCGCCGTCATCGGCCACACCGGCGCCCGTCCCGGGCTGTCGCTGGCCCAGCTGGTCCACCTCCTCGACGCCTAGGAGCCCGCCCGTGCCCGGGACCGACGAGACCACCGAGGCCCTCCTCGAACGGGTGAAGGCCTGGATCGACGACGATCCCGAGCCGGGCACGGCCCACACGCTGCGCCAGCTCTGGTACGCCGTCGAGGACGAGGGACCGGAGAAGGCGGCCGAGGCCGAGGCCGAGCTGCGCGAGCTGTTCCGGGCCGAGCTCGAGTTCGGCACCGCCGGGCTGCGGGGTCCGGTCGGGCCCGGTCCCAACCGCATGAACCGGGCCGTGGTCACGCGCGCCGCCGCGGGCGTGTGCGCCTGGGTGCGCGCCGCGGGCACCGCGACCCAGGGCATCGTCGTCGCCCGCGACGCCCGCCACCGGTCCGACGACTTCGTGGCCGACACCATCGAGGTCGTCGCCGGGGCGGGCATCCCCGTCCACGTCCTCCAGTCGCCGACGCCGACCCCGGTGCTGGCCTTCGCCGTGCGCCACCTCGGCGCCGCCGCCGGGATCATGGTCACCGCCAGCCACAACCCGGCCCCGGACAACGGCTACAAGGTCTACGACGGCGAGGGCCGCCAGATCGACGCCGGTCAGGCCGCCACCGTGGCCGAGGAGATGGCCGGTGCCGGGCTCCTGTCCGAGCTGTCCCGCAGCGGCGCCGGCAACCCGATCATCCAGCACCACGGCCTGGAGGTCGTCGAGAGCTACCTCAGCGAGATCGGCCACGTCGTGGTGCCCAAGTCGGGCCGGGCCCCGATCCAGGTGGCCTACACCCAGCTCCACGGCGTCGGGGGACCGGTGGTGCGCCGGGCGGTCCAGCAGGCCGGCTTCATCACTCTGCACGAGACGGCCACCCAGGCCGAGGCCGATCCCGACTTCCCGACCGTCCCGTTCCCGAACCCCGAGGAGCCCGGCGCCCTCGACAGCGTGATCGACCAGGCGGCCTGGGCCGGGGCCGACGTCGCCCTGGCCAACGACCCCGACGCCGACCGGCTGGCCATGGCGGTCGCCGACCCCCGGCTCGGCACCTCCCGCGAGGTCGGCTCCTGGCGTGCCCTCACCGGCGACCAGCTCGGCTGGCTGCTGGCCGACCACCTCGTCCGCCGGGGCGGGCTGCCCGAGGGCGGCGTCTTCGCCACCACGATCGTGTCGTCGACCCTGCTCGGCCAGCTGGCGGTGGCCGCCGGGTGCGGCTACGTGGAGACCCTCACCGGGTTCAAGTGGCTGTCCCGGGCGGCCACGCCCGAGCACCCGCTGATCCTCGCCTACGAGGAGGCCCTCGGGTACTGCGTGGGCGACACGGTGCGGGACAAGGACGGCATCAGCGCCCTGCTGCTGGCCTGCGAGATGATCAGCGACCTGGTCGAGCAGGGGCTCACCGTGTGGGACCGGCTCGACGACCTCGCCCGGCGGTTCGGCGTCCACCACACGGGCCAGTGGTCGGTGCGGCTCGAGGGCGGCGACGGCGCCGAGCGCATCGCCGCGGCCATGGCTCGGTTGCGGTCCACCCCGCCCACCGCCATCGGCACCCGCCCCGTGGCCGGCGTCAGCGACCTGGCCCAGGGCCGTCCCGACCGGGCCCTGCCCCCGGCCGACGTCGTCGGGCTGGCGCTGCCGGGGGCCCGCGTGATCGTCCGGCCCAGCGGCACCGAGCCCAAGCTCAAGTGCTACGTCGAGGTCGTCGAGGCCGTGCCCGAGGGCTCCGACGTGGCCGGCGCCCGCACCCGCGCCGAGGAGGACATGGCCGAGATCATCGCCGCCCTCCCCGGGACACTCGGTCTGGAGGACTGACCCCGTTCTGATCAGTGGACGTTGCGCCGGCGCAACGCTGGCTGATCAGAACGGCGCGGCCCGGTTCTGATCAGTGGACGTTGCGTGGGCGCAACCGTGGCTGATCAGAACGGCTCAGGCGGTGCCGAAGAGGCGATCGCCGGCGTCGCCCAGACCGGGGACGATGTAGGCGACGTCGTTGAGGCGCTCGTCGATGGCGGCGACGACGAGATCGTCGACCAGGCCCGAGGCGTCGATGCGGCGCACCCCCTCGGGGGCGGCCAGGACGCAGACGGCGGTGACCCGCCCGGGGTTGCGGCCCTGCAGGAGGCCGCAGGCGAAGGCCAGCGAGCCCCCGGTCGCCAGCATGGGGTCGAGCACGAGGACGGGACGCCCGCCCAGATCGGCGGGGACGGAGTCCATGTAGGGCACCGGCTCCAGCGTGACCTCGTCGCGGGCCACGCCGATGAAGCCGGTGGGCGCGTCGGGCAGGAGGCGGAGCACGCCGGGCAGCAGCCCGAGGCCGGCCCGCAGCACGGGCACCGTCAGCGGGGCCGGGTCGACCCGGACCACCGTGGTCGGCGCCAGCGGTGTGCGGACGTCGACCTCGACCGTCGGCAGCGTGCGGGTCGCCTCGACGACCAGGAGCCCGGCGAGGTCGTCCATGGCCTGGCGGAAGGCGGCCCGGTCGGTGGTCTCGTCGCGGAGCCGGCCCAGGGCCTGGGCCGCGAGCGGGTGGTCGACGACGGTGGTGTGCAACGGGTCCTCCGGATGGTGAGCAGCGGCCACGGCGGGCCGTGGTGTGCCAGTCTGGCCGCGATGCCCGCGCCGCTGGACCGCCCGACCGTGGCCGGCATGATCGATCACACGCTGCTGGCGCCGACGGCCACCGCCGACGACGTCGCCGCCCTGTGCCGGGAGGCCGTCGAGCTGGGGGTCGCAGCCGTGTGCGTCTCGCCCTCGCGCCTGCCGCTGACGCTCCAGGACGAGGTCCGGGCCGCGGGCGTGGGCATCGCCGCCGTGGTCGGCTTCCCGTCCGGCGCCCACACGCCGGCGGCCAAGGCCGGCGAGGCCGCCGACTGCGTGGCGTCGGGGGCGACGGAGGTCGACATGGTCCTCGACCTCGGCGCCGTCGCGGCCGGCCAGTGGGAGGTCGTCGAGGCCGGGGTCGCCACCGTCCACCGGGCCCTGGAGGGCCGGGCGCTCCTCAAGGTCATCATCGAGTCGGCCGTGCTCGACACCCTGGCGCCCGACGCCGTCGAGCGGGCGTGCGCGGCGGCCGAGGCCGCCGGCGCCGAGTACGTCAAGACCTCGACCGGGTTCCACCCCGCCGGTGGGGCGACGGTCGAGGCCGTGGCCCGGATGCGGGCCGCCGTGGGCGACCGCCTCGGCGTCAAGGCCTCGGGCGGCATCCGCGACTGGGCCACGGCGGTGGCCATGATCGAGGCGGGCGCATCCCGGCTCGGGTGCTCCGCCACCCGCGCCATCCTCGATGGAGGTCGGACATGAGACGGATCGTCGTGGTGCTGGTCGTGGCCCTGCTGGCCGCCGGGTGCAGCTCGTCCGACGACGACACCGGCGACGACGCGGCCGGGTCGTCCACCACCGCGGCCACCACCAGCGAGGCCGCGGAGGCCGAGGAGCCCGTGGAGCCCGAGGAGGTGGTCGACCCCTACGACGGCCACACCAGCGAGGTCTACGACGAGGACGCCAACTGGGTCTGCCGGCCCGATCTGGCCGACGACGAGTGCCGCGACCTCGACGTCACCATCCTGGCCGCCGACGGCACGACCACGGTGGAGGAGCGGGAGCCCGCCGCCGATCCGCCGATCGACTGCTTCTACGTCTACCCGACGGTGTCGAGCGACCCGGGCACGTCGGCCGACCTCGAGTGGACCCCCGAGGACGGCGAGGCCCTGACGGTCGTCGCCCAGGCCGCCCAGTACGCCCGCTCGTGCCGCGTCTACGCCCCGATCTACCGCCAGGTGACCCTGAACGGCATCGGGGGCGGCGCGTCCGAGGAGGATCGGGCCACGGCCTACGGCGACGTCGTCGACGCCTGGCAGACCTACATTTCCCAGTGGAACGAGGGCCGGGGCGTCATCCTCATCGGCCACTCGCAGGGCACGGGCCACCTCGTCCGGCTCCTGGAGGACGAGATCGACGGCGTGCCCGAGCTCCAGGACCGGCTGGTGTCCGCCCATCTCTTCGGTGGCTCGGTCCAGGCGCCCGAGGGCGAGGTCGTGGGGGGCACGTTCGACGAGATCCCGGCGTGCACGTCGGCGGACGAGGCCGGGTGCATCGTGACCTGGTCGAGCTACCCGGCCGCCGTCCCCCCCGACGACACGGGCATCTTCGGCCGGACGGGCGACGACGGCCGCTCGCTGTGCGTCGACGCCACCGACCTGCTCGGGGAGGAGACGGCGCACCCCGTGGCCCCCGTCGCCGCCCCGCTCGTCGGGGCCCTGGCCGGCACCGAGGACGTGACCACGCCCTTCGTCGGCCTCCCCGAGACCCTCGACCTGTCGTGCGCGTCGACCGCCGATCACGACTACCTCGCCGTGGGCCTCGCCGACCCCGACGACCCCCGTCCCGACGAGGGCTTCGTCGCCGAGACGCTCGGGCACTCCTGGGGCCTGCACCTGGTGGACGTGAACGTCGCCCTCGACGATCTTGTCGCCCTGGCCGAGCGCCAGGGCGCGGCCTACCTGGAGGAGTGATGCGCCTCGCCGCGGCCGCCCTCGCCCTGGCCCTGACGGCCGGCGCGGTGGTGGGGGCACCGGCCGGGGCCGCGCCGACGCGGGCGCAGTCGCCACCGGGGGACCGGGCCGCCTGCGGGCCATCGCCGTTCACCGGCGGCTTCGACGCCGCCCTGCGCTCCCGGTGGCCCGGCAACCGCTTCACCGCCTCGGTGTACGACCGGCGCACCGGTTGCTCGTACGACTACCGGCCCGACCTCCGGCTGACCACCGCCAGCGTGCTGAAGGCCGAGATCATGGCCGGCGTCCTGCTCCGGGCCCAGGCCGAGGGGCGGGGGCTCACGCAGTGGGAGCAGGCGAACATCGGCCCGATGATCGCCCGCTCGGCCGACCCCGAGGCCAGCGCCCTGTGGAGGTCGCTGGGCGGCATCGCCGGGATGGAGGCGGTCGACCGGGCCTTCGGTCTCACGCAGACCGACCAGAACAGCCCGTGGGGCATCACCACCACCTCGGCCCGCGACCGCACGTCGCTCATGCGCCAGCTCCTCTACGGCGACGGCGGCCCGCTCGGCGCGAACTACCGGGCCATCGCCCGGTCGTACCTGCTGTCGGTGGTCGACTCGCAGGACTGGGGCATCACCGCGGGCGTCCCGCCGGGCACGCAGGTGCCGCTCAAGAACGGCTTCTTCTCGTCGCAGTGCTGCCGCTGGCGGCTCAACTCGTCGGGTGCGGTCGAGATCGGCGCCGGCTACGTGGTGACGATCCTGACCGACCTCTGGCCCAACGAGGCCGCCGGCATCGCCGGCAACGAGTACGTCGCCCGGGCGATCAACGCCCGGCTGGCGGGTCCCTTCGCGCCGTTCCCGTCGCCCGCCGCCTTCGTCGATCGGCAGTACGCCGACGTGCTCGGGCGGTCGCCGACGTTCGCCGAGCTGTCGCGCACCACCGACTCCATCGGCTTCTCGACGGGGAGGGCGCCGGCGGTGATCGAGTCTCTGCTGGGCTCGTCGGCCTACGCCAGCCTGGGCCCGCCGCTCCTGCGCATCTACCTCGGCGCCCTGGGTCGGATGCCCACCGCGGCGCAGTTCGCCTACCGCATGTGGCAGGTCCGCAGCGGGCAGGAGACGCTGCGGTCGATCGCCGACGAGGCGGGCTGGTCGGCCGACGTCCACGGCGGCCAGCGGCTCACCAACGAGGAGTTCGTCGAGCTGGTCGTCACCCGCATCATGGGGTGGCCCCCGGACCAGGCCAGCGTGGACTACTGGGCCGACCGGATGAACCACGTGTCGACCAACCGGGGCGACGTCATCCGGGCCTACACCGAGTCGGACGAGCACCGGTGGCGGACGGCGGGGCCGGTCGCCATCGCCTCGGTCCACCTCACCATGCTGGGGCGCCCTCCCGACGGCGCCGCCGTCGAGCGCTGGCAGCAGCGCTTCGCCGACGGCCAGGCCATGACCGACCTGATCGGGACGATCTACCGCTCGTCGGAGTACCGCGCCCGGGTGACGTGACCCGGCTCAGCCGGCGAGGCTGACCCCGAGACCGCTGGCGCGGAGGGCGGCGTAGCCGGGCTTGATGCGCTCGTTGATGATCCGGAGGCGCTTGTCGAAGGGCCAGAAGGCCGACTTCATGGCGTTGAGCGTGAGCCACTCGAGGTCGTCCCAGCCGTAGCCGAAGGCCTCGACGAGGTGGTGCATCTCCTCGCTCATCGACGTGCCGCTCATCAGCCGGTTGTCGGTGTTGACCGTGACCCGGAAGCGCAGACGGCGGAGCAGGCCGATCGGGTGCTCGGCGATGGTGTCGCACACGCCGGTGTTGACGTTCGAGGTCGGGCACATCTCCAGCGGCACCCGGCGGTCGCGCACGAAGCTGGCCAGCCGGCCGAGCTGCACCCCGCCCTCGGGCAGGACGGTGATGTCGTCGATGATGCGCACGCCGTGGCCCAGGCGCTCGGCGCCGCAGATCTGCACCGCCTCCCAGATCGACGGCAGCCCGAAGGCCTCGCCGGCGTGGATGGTGATGTGGAAGTTGTCCTCGGCGATCGTGCGGAAGGCGTCGAGGTGGCGCGTCGGGGGGTTGCCGGCCTCGCTCCCGGCGATGTCGAAGCCCACGACCCCCTCGTCGCGGTGGCGCAGGGCGGCCTCGGCGACCTCCTTGGAGTTGGCGGCGTGGCGCATGGCGGTGACGAGCAGGCCGATCTCGATGCGTCCGTCGGCCGAGCCCAGGCGGAAGCCCTCGAGCATGGCGAGGATGACCTCGTCGAGGGTGAGCCCCCGCTCCAGGCACAGCTCGGGCGCCATGCGGACCTCGGCGTAGACGACGCCGTCGTCGGCCAGGTCCTGGGCGCACTCGGCGGCGACCCGGACGATGGCGTCGTGCTCCTGCATCACGCCGACCGTGTGCTCGAAGGTGTCGAGGTAGAGCACCAGGTCGCGGCGGTTGGCGCCCTCGGTGAACCAGCGGGCCAGGTCGTCGACGTCGGTGGTGGGCAGGCCGTCGTAGCCGAACTCGGCGGCCAGGTCGATGACCGTCTGGGGCCGCAGCCCGCCGTCGAGGTGGTCGTGCAGGAGGACCTTCGGTGCCCGGCGGACCTGCTCGAAGGTGGGGCGCTCTTCCATGGACCGAGGGTACTGGCGACGTGGCACCATGCGGACGTGGACGGGTCGCGGGAGGAGACGGCGCGGCTCGTGTTGCGGGCGTCGACCGTGGACGACGCCGAGGCCTACATGGCGACGATCGACGACGTCGTGGTGAACGCCATGGGGTGGACGCCGAAGTCCGTGCGCCGAGCTCATCAGGCACGCAGGCTGGACCGCCAGCTCCGGGTCCCACCGCCGACGCTGGTCCTGGTCTGCGATCGGACCGACGGTGCCGTCCTCGGCGTGCTCAGCATCGGGCGCTCCGACGGTGTCGTGACCGTCGGGCTGTGGTTCGGTCCGTCGGGACGCGGTCGAGGTCTTGCCGCCGAGGCCTTGTCGGCCTACCTCGACATGCTGGCCGAGGCCGGCCTCACGTTCGTCTGCCTGGAGTGCGCGGTCGATCACACCGCGATGCGCCGTGTGGCCGAGCGCTGCGGCTTCGAGGAGGCCGCCCGGTACCGGCACCGATTGCCCGACCGGACCGTCGTTCCGTCGGTTCGCTACATGGTCGACCTGTCCGGGACGACGTGAAGCGTCGGCGGAGATCGAACAGGTGTCCCCCTCGGTGTCACACCCACGTGCGAGGATCGGGGCCATGGCGTTCGGACAGCAGACAGGCCCCCCGGCGACGCACCGGCAGGTGCAGGACCTCCTCGCCCTGGTCGAGGCGGCCGGCCACGACGGGTTCCGTGGCGCCCGCCACCCGCTCGGCCTCAGCCAGCGCCAGGCCGCCGGCAAGTTCACCCGGGACGAGGCCCAGGAGCTGATCGACCGGCTCGTCACCGCCGAGGACGGGGGAGAGGTGGCGGCGCCGGTCGAGGAGCGGGTCACCGCCGCCGACCGCAAGCGGGCCACTCTGGCCGACCAGCTCCGCCGCGTCCCCGACGACCTCCTCGCCGCCGAGCTCCAGCGCCGCGGCTACGCCGTCATCCAGCCCTAGCGGGCGCTCCAGTCGGACTCGGTGGCGCTCGAGGTGCCGGCGATCCGGTCGTGGACCCACTGGGTCAGCTCCTCCGCCTGGGGGGCGAGCTCGATCCCGTAGTCGCAGAACGTGGTCTTGGGCACCGGCGCGGCCCGGCGGATCGTGCCCCAGCCGTGGACACCGTCGAGGGAGAGGTGGACCACGACGCCGCGGGAGAGGTCGTCGGCGGCCGCGGCGCGCACCTGCAGCCCGCTCACCGAGAGGTCGAGGAGGAGCCCCTTCTCGGCCTCGGGCCGGCGTCGCCAGCCGGTCCTGCGCTTCTCGCCGGGCGGCGTCAGCCGCCACAGCACGGGGATCGCCGCCATGTCGACGCGTCCACCGATGCGTCGTTCGTACTCGCTCATCCCCTCTGCTGTCGGTCGCGATCGCCCGACCTTGACCCCTCCGGCCCGACGTCACGCGGCCGTCGTGGATCGTCATGCCAGGATGGCGTGGGAGACCGAGCACCGAGTCCGTCACAGGAGGGGAGCCTGGCCATGGCCAGCATCATCGACAAGGCGAGAGCCGTCCTCGACCCCGGAGAGGAGGTCCTCTCCGTGGTCGTCGGCTCGTACGTCACCGAGGTCCGACGACCGAAGGGCGTGCTGATGGCCACCGACCGCCGGGTGGTCTTCTACGGCTCCAAGGTGGTCGGCGACCACGTCGCGACCGTGACCTATGACCAGATCTCATCGGTCGGAGTGTCCTCCGGACTGCTCGGTGCGACCGTTCGGCTGGTCGCAGGGGGGGCCACGGTCGTCGAGCTGAACCGGGGCGCCAAGGCGGACGCCGAGGCGTTCGCTCGCATCGTCCGCGAGCGGCAGGCCACGACCTGAGACGGGTTCTCCGGCCCGACGTCACGCCGGTCTGGTGGTGAGCTGACCTGTAGGCGGGGTTCTGTCCACGGGTCCCTCGCGGGGATCCCGATGGGTGACCATCCATCTGTGCGGCCCACCTGGGACGTGACGGGCGGGCCACCCTGTCCCTGTTCGGCCTTGCTCCCGGTGGGGGTTGCCGAGCCGTCGTGGTCGCCCACGACGCTGGTGCGCTCTTACCGCACCGTTTCACCCTTACCTGTGCCCGGATCGCTCCGGGCCATCGGCGGTCTGCTCTCTGTGGCCCTTTCAACCGACAGGTCGCCCCGTCCTGGCTCGCGCCAGCACCGTGCCCTGGGGAGCCCCGACCTTCCTCAGCGAGCCGGACCGAGGTCCGGCCTGCCGCGGTCACCCGGACAGCTCACCACCAGGTCGACCAGCCTAGGGGAGCGTCAGCCCTCGCCGGATTCCTCGGGAGAACCGGCGTCCGAGCCGGACTCCGACTCACCCTCGGCGTCCTCGCCCGCGGCGGGATCCTCCTCGGCGCCAGGCTCGGGCGGATCGGCCAGGGCGTCGCCGCCGTCCTTGCCGTCCTCGACGAGCATGTGGTCGGGCAGACGGGCCGGGCCGGAGGTGTCGAGGACCGGCGCGCGGGAGGCGTCGGCCCCGCTCGGGTCGAGCAGGAGGGCGACGGCCGCGCCGTGGCGGGCGCTGACCGCGCCGATGGCCATCAGGCTCTCGCGCAGCTCGGGCGTGGTGAGGGTTCCGGCGCCCCAGCCGTAGGTGCCGGCGCCGACGTCCTCCAGCGAGCGCACGAACAGCAGAACCGTGCGCTGGGTGGTGAGATCCTCGAGCTGGGGGTGGACGACGCCCTCGAGGATGCCGTTGTTGGGCTCGTCG
>DASVEC010000357.1:0-3618 GCA_036380755.1 Iamia sp.
GGGCCCCGGCAGGTGAAGGACGCCGGCGAGGTGGCCCGTCTGGCCCGGGCCTCGGCCATCGCCGACGCCGCCCTCGCGGCCATCGCCCCCCAGCTCCTCGAGCGGCGGACCGAGACCGAGGTCGGCTTCGCCCTCGACACCGAGATGCGCCGGCTGGGCGCGGCCGGGGTCAGCTTCGAGACGATCGTCGCCTCCGGCCCCAACGGTGCCCGTCCCCACCACCGGCCCGGCGACCGGGCCATCGTCGAGGGCGACCTGGTCGTGATCGACTTCGGGGCCCTGGTCGACGGCTACCACTCGGACATGACCCGCACCTTCATGGTGGGCGAGCCGAGCGAGACCCAGCAGCGCATGTTCGACGTCGTGCTGGCGGCCCAGGCCGCCGGCGTGGCCGCGGTGCGGGCCGGCGTCGAGGCCAAGGAGGTCGACCGGACCTGCCGTGACCTCATCGCCGAGGCGGGCTGGGCCGAGGCCTTCGGCCACGGCACCGGTCACGGCGTGGGCCTGGTGATCCACGAGGACCCGAGGGTCTCGAAGGCCTCCACCGCTATGCTCGCACCCGGCCACGTCGTCACCGTCGAGCCCGGGGTCTACCTCCCCGACCACGGCGGCGTGCGCATCGAGGACACGGTGGTCGTCACCGCCGAGGGGTGCTCGACCCTCACCCTCGCCCCCAAGGACCCCACCCCGGCGCCCGCCTGAGCGCGCCGGACGCCAGCAACGAGGAACACCGAATGGCCACCACCACCAACGACCTGAAGAACGGCATGGTCCTCGACCAGGACGGCAAGCTCGTCCAGATCGTCGAGTTCCAGCACGTCAAGCCGGGCAAGGGTCCCGCGTTCGTCCGGACCAAGCTCCGCAACGTCCGCACCGGGGCGGTCGTGGAGAAGACCTTCCGGGCCGGCGAGAAGGTCGAGCGGGTGAACATCGACAACCGCGAGATGCAGTACCTCTACCGCGACGGCGACGACTACGTCTTCATGGACAACGAGTCCTACGAGCAGATGCACGTCGGCAGCGCGGCCCTGGGCGACACGGCCAAGTTCCTGGTCGACGGGGCCGCCGTCCAGCTCAGGATGCACGGCGACGAGATCGTCGGCTCCGAGCTCCCGGCCGCGGTCGAGCTGGCGGTCACCGAGACCGAGCCCGGCATCCAGGGCGACCGGGTCTCGGGCGCCACCAAGCCGGCCACCCTCGAGACCGGTCTCACCCTCCAGGTGCCCCTCTTCGTGAACATCGGCGACCGGCTCCGGGTCGACACCCGCTCCGGCGAGTACATCACCCGTGCCTGACCGCCCCGGCGGGGTCGGTTCCCGGCGGGAGGCCCGCGAGCGGGCCCTCGCCCTGCTCTACGAGGCGGAGGCCAAGGGCGCCACCGGTGCCGAGGTCCTCGACGACCAGCCCATCGAGGTCGAGGAGTACGCCGCCGACCTGGTGGCGGGTGTCGCCGAGCACCAGGCCGAGCTCGATGCCCTGATCGGCAAGCTGGCCAAGGGCTGGGTGATCGGGCGCATGCCCGCGGTCGACCGCAACCTCCTCCGCATGGCCTGCTACGAGCTGGTGCACCGGCTCGACGTGCCCCCCAACGTCGTGATCAACGAGGCCGTCGAGCTGGCCAAGCGCTACTCGACCGACGACTCGGGTCGCTTCGTCAACGGCGTCCTCGCCGCCGTCGCCAGCGAGGTGCGCTGAGGTCAGCGCCTACTGGTAGGCCTCGACGGTGAAGGGGCCGGTGGTGCCGCCCTTGCCCTGGACGGCGATCCGCCAGGTGAAGTCGTCGTCGGGGGTGAACTCGACCGACTCGGCCTCGCCCGGACCGTTGCTGTCGTAGCGGTCGATCTCGGTGTCGTCCTCGGGGTCGCGGATGATGACGACGATGTCGAAGGTCGGCTCGGTGGTGGTGACGTCGATGTAGACGATCTCCCCGCCCCGGACCTCGAGGTCGATGAACTGCTCGGCGTCGGGGCCGTCGATCTCACCCTCGGCCGTCGGCGTGGTGCCGTCGCCGAGGACGAAGGGGTCGGCCTCGTCGAGGGTGAGCTCGTAGGACCCTGCGGTGCGGTCGAAGCCGCCGTCGACCCGGACCTTGTAGGTGCCGGAGATCGACGTGACGAAGGTTCCCCCCAGCACCTCGGTGTCGCTGGGGTCGGTGATCTCGACCTCGATGCCATCGGGGTCGATCACCTCGACGCCCAGGTCGGCGTTGTCGAAGGTCAGCTCGTAGCTGGCGTCGGCCTCGAGGTCGGCGCCGTACTCGATCACCTCGGAGCCGGTCTCCAGCTCGCCGGTGACGGCCTCGCCGAGCGCGAGGGTCTCCTCGACCACGGGGCTGACGCCGACCATGACCTCACCGGGCGCCCACGCGTCGGTGTAGACGACGAGCGTGTACTCGCCGTCGCCCTCCGGCTCGACGAGGGAGAAGGCCGTCTCGTAGTCCCCGTCGGGGGTGACCAGGTAGGCGCCCACCTCCGAGCCGTCCTCGGCCTCGGTGGTGACCGTGAAGCGCTCGTCGGGGTCGACGCTGAGCGACAGCACGGCGACGCCGGCCTCGTCGAGGTCGACGGCGGTGGGCTCGCCGGGGCTGATCTCACCCGACGGCTCGGCCGCCTCCGGGAACCCCAGGACGCGCAGCACGAGGCTCTCGGTCAGCTCGGGAACGATGGCGGCGGCGTAGTCGCCGACCGTGGCGAGGGGGTCGATCCGCCAGGTGCCGCCCTCCTCGACGGCGACGACGGCAAGATCCTCGACGCCCACCTTCGACCAGCCGTCGGTGAGGCAGAAGTCGGAGTCCTCGACGCTGCCCTCCTCGACGTCGTCGCCGGACTCGAGGGACTCGCCGTCCTCACCCGCCGCCTCGGTGATGTCGAGGCAGGTGCCGTCCCAGGACACGGTCGAGGTGGTCTCCTCGCCCTCGTCGGGGTCGGTCCAGGTGACGGTGCCCTCGAGCGCGGTGACGACGACCCGCTGGCCGCCGCCCTCGCGGTCGGACACCTCGGTCTCCAGGGTCTCGATCTCGGCCGAGACGTCTTCGGCCTCGGTGCCGACCCACTCCTCCAGGGCGCCGCGGTAGGCCCGCAGGGCGGTGCCCGTCGGCCCCGCGACCAGGTCTCCGGTGGCATCGCCGTCGACGTCGCCGGCAGCCAGCAGGAGGTCGCGCACCGCGGCCTCGGGGTCGTCGGCCCCGTCGCCGGGGTCGGGGGCGGGCAGGTCGGGACCGGCCAGGCCCAGCCCGTCGACCAGGTACTGCGCCGCGGTGTGCAGCGGGCTGACGTACCAGCCGCCGTCCCGCTCGACGGTGACGACGAAGGGCTCGACCGCGCCGTCGTCGCCCTCGACCGTCAGGTCGGAGGCGTCGAGCCGGGCGCTGCCGTCGTCCTCGTCGTCGGTGGTGGCGTCGACCACGGCTTCGGTCAGGTCGCCGAGCCCGTCCCGATCGACGTCGACGCGCGCCGAGCCGCCGGTGATGGTGACCCGGGCGATGCCGTCGCCCAGCTCGTCGACGTCGTACCGCGTGCCGGTGAGGCCGATGTCGACGCCGCCGAACGTCTTGTCGGCGGGGGAGAACCCGAGCTCCTCGGCGCGGGCCGCGGCCGTCTCGACCACGTCGCCGAGGGC
>DASVEC010000358.1:0-3134 GCA_036380755.1 Iamia sp.
GACGACGCCGCCCCGACCGAGGTCTTCGGCGACCCCGACGACCCGATGGTCCACCCCGACGAGGTGGCCCGCGGGATCTTCCTGCCGGTGCAGCTCTACCCCATCTTCGAGAGCGCGGTGCGAGCGGCGACGGGGCGGGACCAGGCCGAGCACCAGCAGGTCGTCGCCGACCTGTGGGCCCGCTTCAGCGCGGTGGCGGCCACCAACCCGCACGCGTGGATCCAGGACGCCCGCACGGCCGACGAGATCCGCACCCCCGGGCCCGACAACCGCATGATCGGCCACCCGTACCCGAAGCTCATGAACTCCAACAACAGCGTCGAGCAGGCCGCCGCCTTGATCGTCTGCTCGGTCGAGCGGGCCCGTGACCTCGGCGTCCCGACCGATCGCTGGGTGTTCCCGTGGACCGGCACCGACGCCCACGACACCTGGTTCGTCGGCAACCGGGTGTCGCTGCACCGCTCCCCGGCCATCGGCATCGCCGGCCAGAAGGCGCTCGAGCTGGCCGCCGTCGGCGTCGACGACCTGGCCCACGTCGACGTCTACTCCTGCTTCCCCAGCGCCGTGCAGGTGGCGGCGACCGAGCTCGGCCTCGGTCTCGACCGCCAGCTCACCGTCACCGGCGGGCTGAGCTTCGCCGGCGGGCCGTGGAACGACTACGTGTCGCACTCGATCGCCACCATGGCCGGCATCCTCCGCGAGGACGCCGGCCACGTGGGCCTGATCACCGCCAACGGCGGCTACCTCACCAAGCACGCCTTCGGCGTGTACTCCACCACCCCCTCGCCCCGGGGCCGCTTCCTCCACCGCGACTGCCAGGCCGAGGTCGACGACGTGGGCTCGGTCGAGCTCGTGGCCGATCACGAGGGCGCCGTGCGCATCGAGGGGGCCACGGTGATGCACGACCGCGACGGCACGCCGGAGATGGCCTACCTCGCCACCCGCACCCCCGAGCGCGACCGGGCCTGGGCCACCAGCACCGACGCCGACGTCATCGCCCTCGTCACCACCGACGAGCCGGTCGGCGTCGCCGCCCACCGCACCGCGGCCGGCCAGCTGGTCCTCTGACCCCGGAGGGAATGGTCCGCGGTGTTGCGAACGTGTGAAAGTTGCGGCCGGGGAGCCCCCCCACTAGTTTGCGCATAGATTCACAAGCGCCCCCGATCGGGTGGCGCTCGGCCCCCGGCAAAGGTGCCCGAGTTGTTCGACCTCCGAGCTCGACAAGACCTGAACAACGGCTTCAGCAACGCCTTCGTTCGTGGGTTCGAGCTCGTGGTCACGCCCATCCTGTTCGGGCTCCTCGGGTGGTTGGTCGACCGTGCCCTCGGCACCAGCCCCGTGTTCGCCCTGGGTGCCTTCGCCTTCGGCGTGATCGGCACGGCCGTGAAGCTCAAGCTGGGCTACGACCGGGAGATGGCCGTCCACGACGGCTCGGCCGCCACCCGTCCCCGCGCCCTGTCGCCCCGCCCCCCGACCCGGGGGAGCGCCCGATGACCGCCGCCGTCGTCGGCCCCGAGGCGGCTCCGGCCCCCGAGGCCGAGGTCATCTCCGACATGTTGCGCCGGGGGGCCCCGGTGCTGCCCGTGCTCGTCGGGCTCGCCGGTCTGGGCTGGGGCTGGGACGGGGTCGCGTCCGCTGGCGTCGCCGTCGGCCTGGTCGTCGTCAACTTCGTCCTCACCGCCGTCATCTTGAGCGTGAGCGGCCGCCGGTCGGTCACCGCCCTGATGGCCGGCACCCTCGTCGGCTACGCCGTCCGGATGGGCCTCGTCCTGGGTGTCCTGTTCCTGGTGAAGGACCGGTCGTGGATCGAGCTCGTCCCGCTCGGCATCACGTTGGTCGTGACCCACCTGGGCCTGCTCTTCTCCGAGATGCGGCACGTGTCGGTGTCGCTGGCGTTCCCGGGCGTCAAGCCCACCGCCGTCCCTGTTGCCCCGTCCACCCGTTCCGCCGAGGAGGCTGACCCGTCGTGATCCTGGGTCTCGAGTTCCCGCCCATCAGCCATGCCATCGAGTGGCCGGCCCTGTTCCTCGAGGGCACGCCCTTCGAGGTCAACAAGGTCGTCGTCCTCATGTGGGTGTCGGTGGCGTTGGTCTTCGCCTTCTACATCGTCGCCAGCCGGAAGCAGCAGGCGGTCCCGACCGGTGTCCAGAACGTGGCCGAGTCGGCCGTCGAGTTCATCCAAGAGGGTGTCATCCGCCAGACCATCGGGTCCGACGGCATGCGCTACACGCCGTTCCTCCTGGCCGTGTTCAGCTTCGTCCTGGTCTGCAACATCTGGGGGATCATCCCCGGGGCCCAGATGCCGGTGAACGCCCGCATCGCCCTCCCGGCGCTGATGGCCATCGTGGTCTGGGTCATCTTCAACGTCGTCGGCATCAAGCACCAGGGGCCGATCGGCTACTTCAAGAACATGATGTTCCCGCCGGGTGTGCCGAAGTTCCTGTACATCCTGGTCTCGCCCATCGAGCTGGTCTCGACCCTCTTCGTGCGACCCCTCTCGCTGTCGGTCCGACTCTTCGCCAACATGCTGGCCGGCCACCTGCTCCTCATCAGCTTCGCGGTGCTGAGCACGGCGCTGTGGGACTCGACCTACATCGGCGCCATCTTCCCGGCGGCCCTGCTGGTGGGTCTGACTGGGTTCGAGATCCTGGTCGCGTTCCTCCAGGCCTACATCTTCACGATCCTCACCGCCGTCTACATCGGCGGCGCACTGCACCCCGATCACTAGAGAAAAACCCACAAGGAGAACATCGGAATGCTCACCACCATCCTTGCCCAGACGACGGGCGACATGGAGGCCGGCCTGACCGCCATCGGTCGTGGCATCGTCTATGGCGGCGCCGCCATCGGCCCCGGCATCGGCATCGGCATCGTGGTGGGCAACGCCATCACGGCCATGGCCCGCCAGCCCGAGGCCGCAGGCACGGTGCGAACCACCATGTTCCTGGGCATCGCCTTCACCGAGGCCCTCGCGCTGTTCGGCTTCGTCCTCGCCTTCATCATCTCGGGCTGAGGAGACGCACCGTGCGCACACGAGTCCTGCTGGCGGCCATCAGCGTCGCCGTCGTCGCCCTCTTCGGAGCCGCCTCGCCCGTCGCGGCGCAGGAGCACGACCCCGTCGAGGACGTGATCCA
>DASVEC010000359.1:0-8492 GCA_036380755.1 Iamia sp.
GCCGGATCAGGTAGTCGACGCTGACGCCGGCCAAGGTCGCCAGCTCCGACCGGCGGAGACCGGGCGTGCGGCGGCGCGACCCGCCGACCAGCCCCACCGACTCGGGGGAGGTGGCCTCCCGCCGGCTCCGCAGGAACGCACCCAGCTCGCCTTCGATCATGGGGCCCAGTGTGCCTCCGCCAATGGCGCACGAGGCTGGCCCTGACAGGGCCAGGGTGCGGCGCCCCAGGTTCGGCTCGGTCTCCCTGGCCCCCGGCCGACGGCGGAGGGTGGCGGCCATGACGAACACCGCCCCCACGACCACCCTCCCTCTCGCCCCCGGGACCTGGACCCTCGACGCCGCCCACACCTCCGTGGCGTTCAGCATCAAGCGCATCGGCTGGGCCAAGGTCCGCGGCATCTTCACCGACGTCGCCGTCGAGCTCGTCGTCGGTGAGACCCTGGAGGACAGCTCGCTCACCGCCACCATCGCCCTCGCCTCGGTCGACACCGGCAACACCGATCGCGATGCCCACCTCCGCTCCCCCGATCTCATCGACGTGGCCGTCCGCCCGACGATGACCTACCGCTCGACCTCGATCACCGGCGAAGGCGAGGACTGGACGGTCGAGGGCGAGCTCACGATCGGCGACGTCACCCAGCCCCACACCCTGGACGTCACCTTGGAGGGCGTCTCGGTGTTCCCGGTCGACGGCCGTCTCCACGCCGGCTTCGAGTCCAGCACCGAGGTTCGCCGCAAGGACTTCGGCCTCGGCTTCGGCGCCATGGGCGCCGGCATGGGTGCAGCCGTCAAGGTCGATATCGACATCGAGCTCGTCGGCCCCGCCGACTGACCGGTTCGCGGCTAGCCGATGTCGGGGCCGACGGCGCGGCCGTCGACGACCTGGTCGAGGTACTCGCTCATCCCGATGCCGGCCCGCCCGTCACAGGTGAAGCGGGTCATGGCCTCGGTGATCCGGGTGACCAGCGCGTCGCCGGCGGGTGTGGTCCGCCGGTTGCGGAGGGGGATGAGCGAGAGCACCTCGCCGGTGACCTCGTACTCCCGGTCGTCGGTGCGGACCCAGGCCCGCATCGCCGTCTGGTGCTGGTGCTCGTCCCAGTCGGACTCGACCGTGCACTCGCGGATGGGCACGTAGGTGTCGCCGACCAGCACGACGCCTCCCTGCCGGGGCGGCCGATCGGGGTCGTCGCCGCCGATGATCGAGATCATCATGGCGAAGTCGGGGCCGAAGACCATGGGCAGCCAGCGGTACCAGTGGACGGCCTGCCAGTACCGCGGGCCCCAGGACTTGTCCCGGAGGCCGAGGCCGTCGATGTCGAGCACCTCGTCGCCGACCGTGATGGTGCCGGTGGCGGAGATGTGCTGCTCGTAGTGCGCCTTGGCGAAGCTGCGCTCGTCGTCGGCCGCCACCACGTCGGTGCCGTCGGCCCGCACCGGACGACCGCCGTACATGGGTGAGACGCCCCGCACGTCGAGGGCGACCGTGCACGGGACCATCGGGTTCTCCCGGAAGGCGGTGCGGGGGTCGGCCATCTGGAGCGGGTCGTCGAGCAGGCAGACCTGGCCGTCGTAGCCGACCCGCAGGTGGGCGAAGGGCTCGACCACCTCGATGTGCAATCCCCCGGCCCGCATCGATTCGTTTGAGCTGATCTGCGGTCGGGCGTAGGCGAACCCGACCCGCCCACCGGTCAGGTACGTGCACACGCTCACCTCGGCGTGGCCCTCGTTGACCCGGTTGCCGATGCGGAACCACGCCCCCAGCTCGCGCTCGAGGTCGAAGGCGTTGAGGTACATCGACTCGTTGTAGTTGGGAGCGGTCCCGGGGTCGTGGGGGTACTCGTCCTCGGGCTCGAGGACCATCCGGACCTGCGTGTCGGTCATGGCCCGGGACGGTAGCCACCGCCGGGATGCCTCGCTTGACTGACCGGTCAACCAACCTGAGCGTGTCGCCCGTCACGCGGCTACGGTGCCCGCCGTCACATGGGGGATCGACTCCGAAGGAGTGCTGACATGACCGTGAGATCGCGTTGGACCCGATGGATCGCCGTGCTGCTGGCGTTCGGGCTGCTCGCCGGGTGTGGCGGCGGCAAGGGCGACGACTCCACCGACGACGAGGAGCCGCCGTCGGCCGACGAGATCCAGCGCGGCGGCACGGTCCGCTACGGGATCGAGGCCGAGACCGATGGCGGCTGGTGCATGCAGGAGGCGCAGCTGGCCATCTCGGGCATCCTCGTGGCCCGGGCGATCTACGACACGCTCACCGCCCCCAACAACGAGGGCGAGTACGTGCCGTACCTGGCCGAGGCGGTCACGCCCAACGACGACTACACCGAGTGGACGATCACCGTCCGCGACGGGGTGACCTTCCACGACGGCTCGCCGCTGACGGCCGAGGTCGTGAAGAACAACCTCGACGCCTATCGCGGGGCCGAGGGTGACCACGCCCGCAGCCCCCTGCTGTTCCTGTTCGTGATGGACAACATCGAGTCCGTCGAGGTGTCCGGTGACAAGGACGTGGTCGTCACCACCAAGGTCCCGTGGGTCGCCTTCCCCGCCTTCCTCTTCTCCAGCGGCCGGCTCGGCATCAGCGCCCAGGCCCAGCTCGACAACACCGACAGCTGCAACACCGACCTGATCGGCACCGGCCCGTTCATGCTCGAGAGCCCGTCCGACTGGACCGAGGGCCGCGAGTTCAAGGCCACGAAGAACCCGGACTACTGGCAGGAGGCCCCCGACGGCGAGCCGTACCCGTACCTCGACGAGCTGATCTTCGAACCCATCCTCGAGTCCGAGCAGCGGGTCAACGCCCTCCAGTCCGACGACATCCAGATGGGTCACTTCTCGGCCGCCGACGACATCCTCTCGATGCGGGACCTCACCGAGACGGGCGAGGTGTCGAGCTACGAGTCGCTCGTGAACGGTGAGGTCACCTTCATCCAGTGGAACGAGTCCCGGCCGCCGTTCGACGACGTCCGCATCCGTCAGGCGATCGCCCTCACGATCGACTTCGACGACTACAACGAGACCATCGGGCGCGGCACCCTCGAGCAGGCCAACGGGGTGTTCGCCCCCGGTTCGGCCGGCTACGTCGAGGACTCGGGCTACCCGGCCGACTCGAACCTCGACGAGGCCCGCGCCCTGATCGCCGAGTACGAGGAGGAGAACGGCCCCGTTCGCCCGCTCGGCTACCTCACCGGTCCGCAGACCGTGACCCAGGAGCAGGCCACCTACGTCCAGCAGGCCCTGGGCGAGGTCGGGCTCGAGGTCGAGATCGAGACCGCCCAGCAGTCGGCGGTGATCGACCGGGCCATCAGCGGCGAGTTCGACATGCAGGCCTTCCGCAACTACCCCGGCGGCGACCCGGACCTCCTGTACGTGTGGTTCAAGAGCGCCTCCCCGGTGAACTTCGCCCGGATCAACGACCCGGAGATCGACGGGTTCCTCGACGAGGCCCGCTCTGAGCCCGACCCCGAGATCCGTTCCCAGCTGTACCAGGACCTGGATCGCCGCATGGGCGAGCAGGCGCACTACGGCTTCCTCAACTTCACGACCTGGGTGGTCGGCTCCAACCCGTCCGTCCACGGCTACGACCCCGAGACCACGCCGCCGCTGCCCGACGACGGGGGCACCTTCGACGAGGGCCTCGCCGTGGGCCATCCGCTCCACGGCCTCTGGATCGAGCAGTAGCGAGCGGCAGGAGGACTACGGTCCGCTCCGTGAGAACACGTTCCACCCGACTGGTCGCCGTCCTCCTTGCCTTCGCCCTGCTGGCCGGGTGCGGGGGAGGCAAGAAGGACGCGACCGACTCCAGTCCCGACGAGTCCGTCCCCGAGGAGATCACGCGAGGCGGGTCGCTCCGCTACGCGGTCGAGGCCGAGACGGGCGACGGCTGGTGCATGCAGGAAGCGCAGCTGGCCATCTCCGGGATCCTCGTGGCCCGGGCGATCTACGACACGCTCACCGCCCCCAACGAGGAGGGCGAGTACGTGCCCTACCTCGCCGAGGCGGTCACGCCCAACGACGACTACACCGAGTGGACGATCACCGTCCGCGACGGGGTCACGTTCCATGACGGCTCCGAGCTGACCGCCGAGGTCGTAAAGAACAACCTCGACGCGTACCGCGGGGCCGAGGGCGGTCACTCCCGCAGCCCGCTGCTGTTCCTCTTCGTGCTGGACAACATCGAGAGCGTCGAGGTGTCCGGTGACAAGGACGTGGTCGTCACGACCAAGGTCCCGTGGGTCGCGTTCCCGGCGTTCCTGTACTCCAGCGGCCGCCTCGGCATCACCGGCCAGGCCCAGCTCGACGACACCGAGGGGTGCAGCCAGAACCTCGTGGGCACCGGCCCGTTCATGCTCGAGAGCCCCGACGACTGGATCGAGGGCCGCGAGTTCAAGGCCGTGAAGAACCCGGACTACTGGCAAGAGGCGCCCGACGGCGAGCCGTACCCGTACCTCGACGAGCTCGTGTTCGAGCCCATCGTCGACTCCGAGCAGCGGGTCAACGCCCTCCAGGCCGGCGACGTCGACCTCGGGCACTTCTCGGCCGCCGACGACATCCTCTCGATCCGCGACCTCACCGCCGACGGCACCCTCGCCAGCTACGAGTCGGTCATCAACGCCGAGGTCGGCTTCCTCCAGCTCAACACCTCGCGCCCGCCGTTCGACGACGTCCGCATCCGCCGGGCCATCGCTCTCGCCATCGATCCCGAGGACTACCGCGAGACGATCAACAAGGGCGTGCTCGACCCGGCGAACGGGCCCTTCGCCCCCGGCTCGCCGGCGTACCTCGAGGACACCGGCTACCCGACCGCCGGTGATCCCGAGGAGGCCGAGCGCCTGATCGCCGAGTACGAGGCCGAGGTGGGCGATCTGCGATCGGTGGTGCTGCAGAACACGCCCGACACCTTGTCCCAGGATCAGTCGGTCTACCTCCAGCAGACCCTGGAGGCGGTCGGCTTCCCGGTCGAGCTCGAGACCGTCCAGCAGGACGCCCTCATCGACCGGTCGATCAGCGGTGAGTACGACATGCAGGCGTTCCGCAACTACCCGGGTGGCGACCCCGACGAGCTCTACGTCTGGTTCCAGAGCCAGTCACCGGTGAACTTCAGCCGGATCAGCGACCCGGAGATCGACCGGCTCCTCGAGGAGGGCCGCTCCGAGACCGATCCCGCGGCCCGCGAGCAGATCTACCAGGACCTGAACCGGCAGTTCGGCGAGCAGGTCTGGGACATCTGGTTCGACTTCACGAACTGGACGATCGGTGCCGCCCCCGAGGTCCACGGCTACACGCCGGAGACCATGCCGGCGCTGCCCGGCGACGGGGGCCGCTTCACCGAGGGCATCACCGTCGGCCACCCCCTCCACGGCCTCTGGCTCGACCAGTAGCCGCGTAGCGGTCGGCCAGCTCGGCGCCGATGCGCGCCAGCTGGTCCTGCACCTCGGGCGGGTCGAGGACCTCGACCTGCGCTCCCCAACCGGCCAGGTTCCGGGCGATGTCGAGCGGCGTCGGCGCGGCCAGCCGGACCTGGGTCCGACCGTCGGCGCGCTCGTCCTCGACGTGCAGGTGCCGTCCGAAGTGGTCGCGCAGGACCCAGAGGAACCGGGTCTCGACGAGCACGGTCGCCCAGGTCTGAGAGCGCTTCTGCTCGACCACGCCCACCACCTCGTCCCAGGCCTCCTGCAGGGCGAAGTCGTCGGGGCGCGCCGCGGGCTCGTCGGTGGTCGCGGCCTCGGTGATGCGGTCGACCCGGAAGGTGCGCCGGCCCCGCTCGGTGCCGGCGATGAGGTACCAGGTGTCGTCCTTGTCGACCAGGCCCCACGGCTCGACGAGCCGCTCCGATCGCTTCCGGGCGCCGCTGGTGTAGGTGAGCCGGACCTTGCGCCGGCCCACGACGGCGGCCTGGAGCTGGTCGACCAGCGGGGGTCTGCTCGTGTCGCGCTCGCCCCAGCGGGTGGGGTCGATCACCGTGCTGTGGGCGGCCGCCTCGGCGTCGGCCCGGAAGGTCGCCGGCAGCGCCTGCACCAGCTTCCGGAGGGCCGCCTTGGCCTCGTCGGACACCGACGCCGCCGGCCCGACGAGCAGGAACAGCGCCTGGGCCTCGGTCGCCGACAGACCACTGAGGTCGGTGCGGGCGCCACCCACGAGCGACCAGCCCCCGCCCCGCCCGGGCTGGGGGTAGACGGGGATGCCGGCCGCCGACAGCGCCTCCAGGTCGCGGCGGGCCGTCGCCACCGACACCTCCAGCTCGTCGGCCACCTCGGCCGAGGTGACGCGGGTGCGGCTCTGGAGCAGGAGGAGGGTGGCGATGAGCCGATCGGCGCGCACCGAGCGATCTTCTCATCCAAAGTGCTCACTTGGTGAGCGCTTTCGACGCGGATGATGGACTCATGCTTCGAGGACTCACCACCGTCAACCACTTCGCCACCGACCTGGCTGCCGCCCGGGACTGGTACACCGAGCTGCTCGGCATCGAGCCCTACTTCGTCCGCGAGGTCGACGGGGCGCCCGCCTACATCGAGTTCCGGCTCGGCGACCACCAGCACGAGCTCGGCATCATCGACAGCCGCTTCGCCCCGCCCGGGCGGTCCGAGGCCCCCGGCAACACGATGACCTACTGGGCCGTCGACGACGTCCATGCCAGCCTCGAGCGGCTCGTCGCCCTCGGCGCCACCCCGCTCCAGCCGCCGGTCGAGCACGGCCCCGGCTTCGTCACCGCCTCGGTCGTCGACCCCTTCGGCAACACCCTCGGCATCATGTTCAACCAGCACTACCTCGAC
The DNA here is from genome assembly GCA_036380755.1 of Iamia sp. Taxonomy (GTDB): domain Bacteria; phylum Actinomycetota; class Acidimicrobiia; order Acidimicrobiales; family Iamiaceae; genus Iamia. The sequence continues at coordinate 6,781 of DASVEC010000359.1, forward strand.
ACGGTGGCTGGGTGACCCCCCGCTGGCGATGAGTCTGCGTCGAGCCGGCGGTCTGATCGGCATGGCTGAGACATCGCAGACCTTCCGCACGACGCTCTGGTCCGCCGGCGGCAACAACGTCGGCATCGTGGTCCCCGAGGAGGTCGTCGCGGCCTTCGAGCGAGGCAAGCGGGTGCCGGTCGTCGTCACCATCGACGGCGACTACCAGTACCGCAACACGATCGCCGCCATGGGCGGCCAGCTCCTCATCTCGTTCAACTCGCAGACCCGCGCCGCCACCGGCCTGGGCGCCGGCGACGAGGTGGAGGTGCGCCTCGACGTCGACGACGCCCCCCGGGTCGTCGAGGTCCCCGCCGACCTCGCCGCCGCCCTGGCCGCCGACCCCGCAGCCGCCGCGGCCTGGGCCGCCCTCAGCTACAGCAAGCAGCGCGCCCACGCGGAGCCCATCACCGCCGCCAAGACCGACGAGACCCGCGCCCGCCGCCCCGCCAAGACCCTCGCCGGGCACAACGGGCTTCCATCAGGCATGAGATAGGCATTCAACAGTCTTACGAGAAGTCCTCAGTTTGGGAACTAGCCCAAGGGGTGTCTGTGACCACCCCCGACACGAGTAACCCCAGGTCAGGCCGGGTCAGGACTGTCCACCGCTACCCGTGAGGACACCCCATCTTCCACCTCGAATGGCACGCCAATGGCACGCTGCCTGCTGATTCGCGGCCGTAAGTACGCAACGATGATTCGCGGCCGTGAGTACGCAACGATCGGCCAAGAACTCGGTGAAGGGTCTACGAGCCGGCCGCGGTGCCAGATCCACCGAAACCCTCACCATCAACGGCGGCGTGCGGGCGCGGCTGCTAGTCGACGTCTCGCGCCAGTAGCGCGACGAACCTCCAGACCGGGCTTGGCTGTCGTTCCCAGTGGTCGGGCTTCCGTTTGATGAGGTCAGCGGCTTCGAGCCTCTTCAAGGCGGGAGCTACCAGGCTGTCGCTGATCCCGAGTCGCCGGGCGAGCAGCCGCTGGGTGAACGTGCTGTCTTCGATCTCCGCGATGAGCGCAGCGACGGCCAACCAGTAGGCGTTGCCGAAGATGGACTTCGAGAGGGTCCTGCTGGCTGGCGAGACCATCCACCACCATCCGCTCAGATCGTGCGACGATGCCTTCCGTGAAACGCGATTCGCGTAACACGGAGGACGAGGAATGATAGCCGATCTGCGGGATCATGTCGCTCCAATCCCGGTGGGATCGCCAAAGCCTGGGCGGTTACCCTGCCGCGAAGGCACTGCATCCCACCCCGCTGCGCCGCACCGCCTCACCCCACACGGCACCGATTGGGAGTCAGCCCGTTGACGCAACTACAAGACGCCATGGTCGCCCTCATCGCTCGCTGGGGATACGAGCGTCGAGACGAGGCCTTCACCCTCTCCGCCGGGTTCGAGACGCACGACTACATCGACGGCAAGCGAGCCGTCGCTACCTCGAGCCGGCTGCGCCAGGTCGCAGCCGCGTTCCTTGAACTTGCGGAGGAGGAGCAGGCCGAGTTCGACGCTGTGGGTGGCCTCACCATGGGGGCGGACCCCCTGGCGTTGGCCATCACGGTCGGCGCATCATCCGACAAGGAATGGTTCTCGGTCCGCAAGGACGTCAAGGTGCACGGCAAGCAGAAGTTGATCGAGGGCTCGGACCTCCTTCCCGGTACACGCGTTCTGCTCGTG
>DASVEC010000360.1:0-4010 GCA_036380755.1 Iamia sp.
CTCTACGCCCTGGCGCCGCTGCGCGCCCTCCTGCCCGAGCACGCCGAGGTGCTCGACGGCCTCGACCTCGGCCCCGCCCTGGCCCTCACCGTGGAGGCGGGTCGGGCCGTCGCCGCCCTCCGCGACAACGACCCCGGCCCGGCCCGCGCCCTCCCCTGGCACGCGCCCGAGGCGCTGCGGTGCCACGTCCCCCCGCCGCTGCTGGCCGAGCTGGCCCTGGCCGCCGCGGACGCCGGCGACGCCGACGCCCGGGCCGTGCTCGACGAGGTGCCCGGGCTCCGCCGCTGGCTCCAGCGCCTGGCCGACCGACCCGGGCCGCTGGCCCCGTCGGCCGCGGCCCGGCTGGCCGTCCTCCCGGCGCGACCGGGCTACGACGTCCACGTCCGGATGCTCGGCGGGTTGACCGTGGAGCGGACCGACGGCGTCGCGGTCGACGAGGCCCGCACCGGGCGGACCCGGGTCCGCCAGCTCCTCGGCGCCCTCGTGGTGCGCGGACGGATCTCCCGCGCCGAGCTGGCCGCCCGGCTGTGGCCCGACCTGCCGGCCGAGAAGGCGGCGGCCAACCTGCGGGCCAACCTCCGCCACCTCCAGGCCGCCCTCCAACCGGATCGGCCGGCCGACGAGCCGCCCTGGTTCGTCCAGGGCGCGGGCGACGCCATCGCCCTGGCCGACGAGGGGATCACCGTCGACGTCCACCGGTTCGACGACCACGTCGACCGGGCCGTGCAGGCCGAGGGGGCCGGCCTGCCGAGCGTCGCCCTGGTCGAGTACCAGGCCGCGCTGACGGAGTACCACGGCGACCTCCTCCCCGGGCTCGACGACGCCGAGGTCGAGGTCGAGCGGGTGCGCCTCGCCTCGCTGGCCCATGCCGCCCGCTGCCGGGTCGGCGAGCTGGTGCTCGCCCGGGGCGAGCCGGAGGCGGCCCTGCGCGAGGCCGCCGCCGCCCTCCGCCTGGAGCCGCTGTCGGAGCGGGCCCACCGCCTGTTCGTCCGGGCCCACCTGGCGGTGGGGTCGACGGCGCAGGCCCGCACCGTCGGCCGCGCCCTCGTGGCCACCCTCGCCGCCGAGGGCCTGCGGCCCGACGACGAGACCGCCGCCCTGCTCCGCCGCATCCAGGTCGACATCACCTGACCCTGCTCTGACGCGACGAACCAGTGATCAGATCGAACGGGAGACCGTCCGATCTGATCACCGGTTCGAGGGCTTCAGATCCCGAAGATCGTGACGGGTGACGGGCGGGTGTCACCCGAGCCGTCGCCCAGCTGGGCCGCCCCGTTGTGGCCCCAGGCCCGGACGGCGTCCTCGCCCCGCATGAAGACGTTCCGGTCGCCGATCTCCACGGTGAGGGCGTCGGAGGTGCCGGGCACGACGAGCGGTGTCGTCTGCGCCGAGGGTGCCGGCGGGATCGAGCCCTGGCCGAGGGCGCCGGCGTCGGTCGTGCCCCAGCACCGGACGACGCCGTTGGACCGCACGGAGCACGTGTTCTCGATCCCGGCTCCGATGGCGACGACGCTCGTCAGGCCGAGGTCCACTGGCGTCGTCCGCTCAGTCGTCGACCCGTCGCCCAGCTGGCCGTCGTCGTTCCCGCCCCAGCACACCACCGTCTGGTCGTCGCGCACGGCGCACACGTGGCTGTGGCCGGCGCTGATCGCGACCGCGTCGGGCAGGAAGGCCACCGCCACGGGCGTGGGGCTGTCGGCGTGGACGGAGGTGCCGAGCTGGCTGTCGTCGTCGGCGCCCCAGCACATGACCGCCCCGGTGGCCCGCAGAGCACAGGCGAAGTCGGGACCGACGGCGACCTGCTCGGCGTCGGTCAGCCCGCTCACGTTCACCGGTGAGGTGCGGTCGATGGTGCCGCCGTTGCCCAGCTGGCCTCGAGTCCCGGCGCCCCAGCAGCGGACCCGCCCGTTGCCGCGGACGGCGCAGGTGGTGCTGCTCTCGGCGTCGATCGCCACCGCGTCGGTCAGGCCGGACACCGTCACCGGGCCCGGGGTGGCGGGCGCGGCCCCGTGGCCGAGGGCTCCGAAGGTGTCGGCGCCCCAGCAGCGGACCTGGCCACCGGTGACGGCGCAGCTGTGGCCGGCCCCGGCGGCGATGTCGGTGACGCCGGTGAGCCCGGGCACGGTCTCGCCCGGGATGGTCTCGGTCCCGGCGACGCCCAGCTGGCCCTGCCCGTTGAAGCCCCAGCACGTGACCACACCGCTCGCCAGCGCCGCGCACGAGTGGTAGATGCCCGTCTCGATCTCGATGGCGGCGTCGATGACCTCGAGCACCAGCTCGGCGCGGTCCGTGCCGCCCACGTCATCGGTGACCTCGACCTCGACGGTGTGCACCCCGACCTCGGTGGCCGCGCCCGTGATGTCGGCGCCCGACAGGGTCAGCCCGTCCGGGAGACCGGTGGCGGTCCAGGTGTAGGGCGGGGTCCCGCCGGTGGCGGCGAGGGCGCCGGCGAACGGCACCGCGGCGCGGGTGTCGTTCAGCTCGCCCGTGGTGATGGTGGGCGCGTTCGAGGCGATCACCAGGTCGAGCTCGGCCTGCTCGGTCCCGCCCTCGGCGTCGGTCACCTCGACGTCGACGTCGAACGTGCCGGCCGCGGTCGGGGTGCCCGTGATCTGCTGGCCGCTGACGGCCAGGCCGGCGGGGAGGCCGGTCGCCGTCCACGTGTAGGGCGGCTTCCCGCCCCCTCCGGCCAGCGGGGCGGCGTAGGCGACGCCGACCGTGCCCGCCGGCAGCTCCTCGGTGGTGACGTGGACGGCGAAGCGGCACCGGCTCCTGGTCCGGTCGGCGAACTCGGGACTGGAGGCGATGAGGATGGCCAGCTGGACGTCGTTCTCGGCGCGCAGCCGGTCGGCCCAGTAGGTGAGGTCGGCCGGGCTGGGATCGCGACCGAGCAGCCTCTGGTAGAGCCCGTCCACCCGCATGGCCCGCGACTCGTAGGACGCGTAGAACTCCGACGCCACCCCGCCCCGCCCCCGGGCATCGACCTCGCCCACCCAGTAGGCGAGCCCGGTGCTGTCGGGGGCCCGGTCGAGGATGCGGTCGTAGAGCGCCTCGACGAAGCCCTCGTCGGTCCCTCCGGCGAGGCCGTAGAACTCGGCCGACCCGAAGATCAGGGCGCCGATCCGGTTGACCAGGGCCCCGTCCCGCAGCTCGCCCACCCAGTAGGCGAGGCCGCTCGGCTCCGGATCGCGCTCGAGCGCCCGCTGGTAGATGTCCGTCACCGTGACCGCCAGCCACTCGTCCGACTCGGCCATCTCGCGGACGAGGACGTGATGGGGCGTGCCGTCCTCGAAGGCCTCGGTCCACTCGTCCAGCTCCTGCTCGGTCGCCTCCCGGTCGAGGAAGATCCCGTGGGCGGCGCCGACGAAGCACCGCTCGGCCGTCTCACCCCCCGCGGGCACGTCGTCGGCGCCGGCCGGAGCGGCCCCGGGGACCCCGAGCGCCCCGAGGGCGGCGACCAGTAGGAGGAGCAGGGTGGCGCGTCGTGTCGTCACGCCCGTCCAGACGGGCGAGCGGGCCCGTGGTTACAGCCCAGGACCGGCGCTCGTTCCGGATCGGTTCACGGACCGTTCGTACCGTCCGCGCCATGCGGTCGGTCGATGTCAGCGATGCCAGCCTCGTGGCTCGCGCCCAGCGGGGTGACGACTCGGCCTACGCCGTCCTCTACGAGCGGTACGAACCCGTGGTCAGCCGGATCGTGACCGCCCGCCTCGGCGACCAGGGGGACCCGGCCGACGTGGTCCAGGAGGTCTTCACCGTCGCCTGGTGCCGGCTCGGTTCGCTCCGGGATCCGAGTCGGCTGCGCCCGTGGATGAGCCAGATCGCCCGGCGGACCTCGATCGACCACGGACGGCGGCACCGGCGCCGGCCGACCGAGCACCTCGGCGAGGCGCTGGCGCGCACGGACGAGCCGGCGCTGCGCCCGGCGCGGGCGATCGCGCTGCACCAGGCCGTCTTCGCTTCCGGGCGGCTCGTGGAGGCCTACGACCTGCTCGAGCGCGAGGTCGACG
>DASVEC010000361.1:0-5579 GCA_036380755.1 Iamia sp.
GCCCCGCAGGCTGACGACGGTCCAGGCCTGGCGCTGGCCCCGCGGGGTGACGGCCAGGCCGGGGACGGCCTCGACCCGCGGGTAGGTCGGCCGCCGCCGCCGGGGACCGTCGAGGTCGATGGGCTCGGAGCGGATGCCGTCGCCACGCGCCATCCGCCGAGGGTACGGCCGCCACCCCGCCGCCCCGCGGAGGGTCCCGACGCCGTTCTGATCCTCGTGCGTTGCGTGGACGCACCCGTGGGAGATCAGAACGGTGGTCCCCGCTTCTGATCTTGGGACGTTGCGTGGGCGCGACCGTGGGTGATCAGAACGGGGGGCGACGGTCCCTACCCTCGGGGCGGTGATCCTGCTCGACGCCGAGGGGCTGACCGTGACCCGGCCCGAGCGGCCCCTCTTCACCGACGTCGGTCTGACCATGGCGAGCGGCGACCGGCTCGCCGTGGTCGGGTTGAACGGCTGCGGCAAGAGCACCCTCCTGCGGGTCCTGACCGGCGCGGTGGCCCCGGCCTCCGGGACGGTCCGGCGGGGCCGCGGCAGCCGGATCGTGACGGTGGCCCAGGACCGGGCCCGGCCCGAGGGCACCGTCCGGGCCGCCATCGGGGCCACCGGCGATCGGGCCTGGGAGGCCGAGGCGGTGGCCGACCGGCTCGGCTTGACCCCGCTCCTCGACCGCACCGGCGCCACCTTGTCCGGTGGCCAGGCCACCCGGGTCGCCCGGGCCACGGCGCTGGCCCAGGTGGGGACGAGCGAGGACGACGACGCCGTCCTGCTCGTCCTCGACGAGCCCACCAACCACCTCGACATCGACGCCATCGCCTGGCTGGAGGAGCGTCTCGCGGGCCACCGGGGCGGGCTCCTGCTCGTCACCCACGACCGCCACGTCCTCGACCGGGTCACCACCCGCATCCTCGAGCTCGACCGGGGTCGGGGTCACGTCCACGAGGGCGGCTACGCGTCGTACCTCGAGGCCCGCGCCCTCCGCGAGGAGCAGGCCGCCACGGCCGAGACCAAGCGCCGCAACCTGGCCCGCACCGAGCTGGCCTGGTTGCGCCGGGGCGCGCCGGCCCGCACCAGCAAGGCCAAGCACCGGGTCCAGAGCGCCACCGCCCTCGTGCAGTTCGAGGCCGAGGCGCCGGCCCGGGCCAGCGACGACCTGCCCCTCCACCACGGCACGCCCCGTCTCGGCGACACCGTCGTCGAGCTCCACGGCGTCGGGCATCGGTGGGGCCCGAGCGGCGACGGAGCGGGAAGCACGGGTGAGGAAGAGCCCTGGCTGTTCCGGGGCGTCGACCTGATGCTCGACCCGCGGGAGCGGCTGGGGCTCGTCGGACCCAACGGCGCCGGCAAGTCGACGCTGGTCGACGTGCTGGCCGGGCGGCTCACGCCCACCGAGGGCCGCGTCGTCATCGGCAGCACGGCGCAGGTCGCGGTGTACGACCAGACCGGCATCGCCCTCGACCCCGGCACCCGGGTGGCGGCCGCCGTGGCCGGCGGGCATCGCGACCCCGACTGGGCCGACGCTCGTCTGCTGGAGGCCTTCTGGTTCGACGCCGACGCCCAGCGCGCGCCCATCGGACTGCTGTCGGGCGGCGAGCGGCGCCGGCTCCAGCTGCTGCTCACCCTGCGGCAGAAGCCCAACGTCCTGCTGCTCGACGAGCCGACCAACGACCTCGATCTCGACACCCTCCGGGTGCTGGAGGACTTCCTCGACGACTGGCCCGGCGCCCTGGTGGTCGTCAGCCACGATCGGGCCCTCCTCGAGCGGACGGTCACCGACGTCATCGTGATCGACGAGGAGTCGAAGGGGCGGCGCCGGCCCGGGGGCTACGCCGCCTGGGAGGAGGCCCGGCGGAGCCGCCGCGCCACGGGCCGCACCTCCGCCGGGCCGGCCGCACCGAAGGCGCCCCGACCGGCACCGCGGCCCAAGGCAACGGGCCCCGGCAAGCGGGCGCCGGCCCACCTCCACAAGCTGATCAAGGAGGCCGAGGGCACCATCCGCCGGCTCGAGCGCCGGCGGGACGACATCACCGCCGAGCTGGCCGAGGGCACCGCCGACCACGTCCGCATGGCCGAGCTGGGTCGTGACCTGGCCACGACCGAGGCCGACCTGGCCACGGCCGAGGACGCCTGGCTGGAGCTGACCGAGGAGGCCGGCCGCTAGGGCAGGGTCACCCGGCGGCGGTGGTCGTCGACTCGGGCGCCGCGGTCGTGGTCGTGGCCCCGTCGGCGGCGGTGGTCGTGGACCCGGGCGCCGTGGTGGACATGTCCGGCAGGCCGGCCCGGACGGAGCAGGCGACCCCCTGGGCGGCGGCGTCCTGGGCCGCGGCCTCGTCCGCCGCGCTCACCCCCCGGGCGCCGGCGAGGCCCCCGCCGTCGACGATCGCCTGCAGGCCCTCGTCGGTCATCTCCGAGTCGACGAACGCCTGGGCCAGGCACTCGAGGTCCGTCTCCTCGAGAGTGCCGGTGTCCAGGGCCGTGGCCATCTGCTCCACCGTGGGCCGACCCCTGGAGCCCTCGCCCTCGGAGTCCCCGTCGTCGCCGCACCCGGCGAGCAGGAGGGCGAGCGTGGCCAGGACCGTGGCGACGAGCGTGGTGGCGGGGCGGGGCATCGGGTGTCTCCGGGAGCTGGGGCTGGGGAGTCCGAGCGCACCACCCGCCCGAACCGGCCCAGCATGGCACCTCGCGGCCGCGTGCTTGACTCGCCCGATGGTCCCGACGCCGCCCCGGCCCACCACGGAACGGGAGATCACCGCGCCCGTCGACCTGTGCCGCCCCGGCGGGCGGGTCCTGGCGCCGGAGGCCCGCGGGTGGAGCCGCACCCCGCTCCACACGTGCACGCTCGCCGGGCGCTGGGGGCGGACCAAGCGGTGGGACTACTGGGCCGTGCTGGCCGGCGATCACTTGCTGTCGATCGTCTACGGCGACGTCGACTACCTCGGGATGGCCGAGGTGTGGTGGGTCGACCTGCGCACCGGCACCACGGGCGGGCGCAGCGTCGCCGCCCCCCTCGCCCGCGGCCTGAGCCTGCCCGACCGCCCCGGCACCGCGCCCCTCCGGTTCCGCAGCAAGCACCTCGACCTCGATCTCACCGACGACCGCAACGGCACGACCCGCCTCCGCGCCCGGTGGGACGAGAGGGACGGCCGGCCCGGCACGGCGGACGTCGCCGTCGCTCGGCCGGCCGGGCACGAGTCGCTCAACGTCGTGGTGCCGTGGTCGGACAAGCTGTTCCAGTACACCTCGAAGCACCAGGCCCGGCCGGCGAGCGGACCGGTCACCGTGGGCGACGAGACGTGGTCCACGGACGGCGGCTGGGGCGTGCTCGACGTGGGCCGGGGCCGGTGGCCGTACCGCACCCGCTGGAACTGGGGCGGCGGTGCCGGTGTGGCCGACACCGGTGCGGTGGTCGGCATCCAGATCGGTGGTCGCTGGACCGAGGGCACCGGCTTCACCGAGAACGGCGTCATCGTGGACGGCCGGCTGACCAAGATCGGCGCCGAGCTGGAGTGGGACTACGACTGGGACGCGCCCATGGAGCCGTGGCGCGTCCTCGACCCCGACGGCCACCTCGACCTCACCCTCACACCCCGCTACGACAAGCACACCGCGGTGAAGGCAGTGGTGGCGTCGACCGAGGTCCACCAGGTGTTCGGCACCTGGTCGGGCTGGGTGGCCACCGACGACGGCACCGTGCACCGCCTCGACGGGGTCAGCGGCTTCGCCGAGGAGTCCCGCTCGCGCTGGTAGGGAGCACGGCGGCGGCGATCTCGGCGGCCACCCCGTCGTGGTCGGCGGCGACCAGGCCGACGGTGATCCGCACGTGGTCGACCGGCTCGCGGGCCCAGACGAAGGGGGTCCCCGGCGCCACCGCGATGCCGTGCGAGGCCAGCGCCACCACCGCGGCCTGCTCGTCGGGCACCTCGACCCAGAGGTTGATGCCGTCGCCGGCCCCGCAGGGCACGCCCCGCGCCTCCAGCCCGGCGGCGACCTGCTTCCGCCGCTCGGCGTAGGTCGCCCGGGCCGTGGCCACGGTGGCCGCCACCGCCGGGTCGCCGAGCAGCTCGACCAGCACCGCCTGGAGCAGCCGGCTCGACCACCCCGGTCCCAGCAGCCGCCGGTCGACGAGCGGCTCGACCACCGCGGCCGGCCCGGCCACCGACGCCAGCCGCAGGTCGGGCCCGTAGGACTTGGAGAACGAGGTGACGTGCACGGTCGACCCTGGTAGCCAGGCGCCGAGCGACACGTCGTCGGCCCCGCTGATGTCGCCGGAGTGGTCGTCCTCGACCACCAGCACGTCCCGCCCGTCCAGGAGCGTGGCCAGAGCCGCGGCGCGAGAGGGTGTCATCGACGTGCCGGTGGGGTTGTGCGACCGGGGCTGGAGGAACAGGGCGACCGGGTCCAGCTCGAGGGCTGCGGCCAGCGCCGACGGCACGATCCCCTCCCCGTCGAGCGGCAGCGACACGATCTCGACGCCCAGCAGGTCGAGGAGGTCGAGCAGCGGGGGGAAGGCGGGGTTCTCGACCAGCACCCGATCGCCCAGCCGCACGTGCTGGGTCGCCAACCGGTCGAGGGCGTCGAGGGCGCCGTCGACCACGGTGACGGCCTCGGCCGGGAACGGCAGGCGGGCCCGGACGGCGGCCTCCAGCTCGGGCAGCACCGGCCGGTCGAGGTACGAGGTGGTGAGCGTGGTGCGGTCGAGACGGGCGAGGGCGGGGCCGAGGTCGGGCAGCAGGGCGACGTCGGGGGTGCCGGTGCTGAGGTCGAGGCGGTAGCGGCCGGCCGGGGCGGTGAGGCGGCGGTAGCGCCCCGGTCCGGCCCGCCGGATGGGGCCGGTGACGAACGTCCCCTGGCGGCCGCGGCCCTCGATGACGCCGAGACGGCCCAGCTGGCCCCAGGCCTCGCTGACCGTGGTCGTGCTGGCGTCGAGGTCGAGGGCGAGGCGCCGGACCGTCGGCAGCCGGGCCCCCTGCTCCAGGGCGCCCGACGACACCAGCCGGCTGACGGCGGCGGCGATGCCCCGGGCGCTGCGCTCCTCGACGGCGCCGACGATCACACCGCTGAGGTCGTGCCCGGCAGAAGCCATGTCCCGTCAATCCTCCCGCAACAAAGCGTCACAAAGCAGGTGTTGAGTGGACTGTACCGCAGAGGTAACGTCTGTGGCCCCCGTCACAAGCGGCAGAGCCGCCTGAGAAGTGGAGATGCCTCATGACCGTGGTGCGCGCTGCGATCCTCCAGACCGACTGGACCGGCGACAAGGCGTCGATGATCGACAAGCACGAACAGGCCGCCCGCGACGCCGCCGCCGAGGGCGCCCAGGTGATGTGCTTCCAGGAGCTGTTCTACGGCCCCTACTTCTGCCAGGTGCAGGACGCCGAGTACTACAGCTACACCGAGGCCATCCCCGACGGCCCCACCACCCAGCGGTTCCAGGCCGTGGCCAAGGAGCTCGGGATGGTGCTGGTGCTCCCGATGTACGAGATCGTCCAGGACGGCCTCTACTTCAACACCGCCGCGGTCATCGACGCCGACGGCACCTACCTCGGCAAGTACCGCAAGCAGCACATCCCGCAGGTGAAGGG